>CAZVFE010000105.1:0-4912 GCA_964626405.1 uncultured Cytophagales bacterium
AAAAATAATTAATTAGTTATTTCTAAACAAATATTAGTATAAATAAAAAGAGCTGAGAAATTAATTCTCAGCTCTTAAAAAGACTTGAATTCTTTTTTTAAAGATCGGATAAATCGAAACTTTCCATGAAGGCAGTAGTAAATTTACCAGATTGGAATATCTTATCATCCATTAATTTAATATGGAAAGGAATGGTTGTTTTGATTCCTTCAATAACGAATTCCTCTAAAGCACGTTTCATTCTCAATAATACTTCTTCTCTGGATTGTCCGCTTACGATAACCTTGGCAATCATGGAATCATAATTCGGCGGAATTACATAGCCTGAATAAACGTGGGAGTCGATACGCACGCCATGTCCACCTGGCAAATGTAAATTTGTAATTTTCCCTGGAGAAGGTCTAAAGCCATTGGCTGGATCTTCTGCATTGATTCTACACTCAAGAGCATAAAGTTTAGGGAAGTAGTTTTTTCCAGAGATAGGAATACCTGCCGCCACTTTGATTTGTTCTTTAATAAGATCGAAATCAGTTACTTCCTCTGTAATTGGGTGTTCTACTTGGATACGTGTATTCATTTCCATGAAGTAGAAATCGCCGTTTTTATCTACAAGGAATTCAATGGTACCTGCACCTTCGTAGGAAATTGCTTTAGCACCTTTGATGGCTGCTTCTCCCATTTTGGTACGCAGGGATTCATCCAGAGCTGGGGAAGGGGTTTCTTCACAAAGTTTTTGATGTCTTCTTTGAATAGAGCAATCTCTTTCTGATAAGTGACAAGCATTTCCTTTGGAATCTCCTACAATTTGGATTTCGATATGGCGAGGTTCTTCAACGAATTTCTCCATATAAAGACCATCATTTCCGAAAGCTGCAGCAGATTCTACTTTTGCATCATTCCATAATTTATCGAATTCTTCCTCCTTGCGAATAATACGCATTCCTCTACCACCACCACCAGCAGTTGCTTTGATGATAACAGGGTATTTAATATCTTTTGCTAATTTTTTAGCTTGTTCAACTGTATCAATTAATCCGTCTGAGCCTGGAATTACTGGAACACCGGCATTTTTCATGGTTGCCTTTGCTGTGGCTTTATCTCCCATAGCATTGATCATTTCAGCAGATGCACCAATGAATTTAATTCCATGTTCAGCACAAATACGTGAAAATTCAGCATTCTCAGATAGGAAGCCATAACCAGGATGGATGGCATCTGCACCAGTAACTTCAGCAGCTGAAATGATTGCTGCTATATTTAAATAGGAAAGTTTTGAAACCGGAGGACCAATACAAACTGCCTCATCGGCAAATTTTACATGTAAACTCTCTTTATCTGCTGTTGAATAGACTGCCACGGTTTTGATCCCCATTTCCTTACAGGTACGAATAATTCGTAGGGCAATCTCACCTCGATTGGCAATTAATATCTTTTTAAACATAATTAGGTGTTTAGATTACTATGATAATTCGACAACAAATAAAGGTTGGTCGAATTCCACTGGTGAAGCATTTTCAACTAAAATTTTCACAATCTTTCCTGAAATTTCAGAATCGATTTCATTGAATAACTTCATTGCTTCAATAATACATACTGTTTTTCCAGGTTCGATACTATCTCCAATTTCTACGAAATTGCCTTTATCTGGACCAGAAGCACGGTAGAAAGTACCAATCATTGGCGACTTAATCGTGAATAATTTATCATTAGCCTCCTCTTTTGGAGCAGCAGGAGCAGCAGGGGCAGCAGGTGCTGGTGCTGGAGCTGCAACTGGAGCAGCATAAGATTGAACAATCGCAGGGGCTTCATTTTCGCCCTTCTTTTTAACTGCAATTTTTAATCCTTCTGTTTCAATGCTTACCTCGGCCAAAGGCGATTTAGCAATATAATCTAATAAACGTTGTATTTCTTTAGTATCCATCTGCTTAAGTTTTATGGTCTGACAAAGGTAAAAAATTATTTTACACGTTCAGCATATTCATAGGTTCTTGTATCAACTTTTATAAGTTCATCCTGTTCAATAAAAATAGGAACAGTGATGGTTGCACCTGTTTCAACGGTTGCTGGTTTACGTGGTGAATTAGCTGTATCTCCACGAACACCTGGTTCTGTATAAGTTACTTTTAATTCCACGAAAGGTGGTAATTCGCAAGATAATGGTCTATTATCCTCGGTATTGATTAAGATTTCCACCTCTTGTCCTTCTTTCATTAAATCATGGTTATCTATTAATTCTTTATTGATAAGAATTTGTTCGTATGTTTCAACATCCATGAAATTAAATCCGAAATCATCTCCAAATAAATATTGGAATTTTCTTCTTTCAACCCGAACAGGGAATATGGTTACCCCAGAGTTGAAGGTATTGTCAAATTGCTTTCCAGTTGTTAAAGATTTTAATTTTGTTCTTACGAATGCAGGTCCTTTTCCAGGTTTCACATGTAAAAACTCTATGATTGAATACAAATCATTATTGTATTTAATCACCATACCATTTTTAATATCCGCTGTAGTCGCCATTATTATTAATTAACTTTTATTTTTAATATGTAGCATACCTTTTATATGCTCAGGAATAAATTTAAGTATTTAATGTTCAATTCTTCCCTCTTCACTCTTCCCTCTTCACTATTTAGGATCATATGCCCATTTAATATAGGCTGAACCCCAAGTGAAGCCACCTCCGAAGGCCGCTAACACTAAGTTATCACCTTTTTTTAATTTTTTCTCATAATCCCATAAACAAAGTGGAATTGTTGCTGCTGTTGTATTACCATATCGATCAATATTCAGCATAACTTTTTCGTCGCCAACATCCATTCTTCGTGCAGTGGCATCTATGATTCTTTTATTTGCTTGATGCGGCACAAGGTAGGCAATATCATCACCAGTAAGATTATTTCTTTCCATTATTTCCGCTGATACGTCCGCCATTCTTGTTACGGCAAATTTAAAAACAGATTGTCCATCTTGTCTTATATAATGCAATTTAGCATCGATAGTTTCATGAGTAGGGGGGAATGCGGATCCGCCGCCTTTTTGAATCAAGGATTCGCAACCTTCTCCGTCTGATTTTAAAATAAAATCTTGAACTCCTAAACCTTCTTCATTGGGTTCAAGCATTACTGCTGAAGCGCCATCTCCGAATAAAACGCAAGTTGTTCTATCGGTATAATCAATTATTGAGGACATTTTATCTGCCCCAACTACGATTACTTTTTTATATCTACCAGTTTCAATAAAGGAGGTTCCAACGGCAAGGGCATTTAAAAATCCTGAACATGCTGCTGAAACATCAAATGAAACCTTTTCTCTTATTCCGACCTCCTTACAAATTAAATTGGCAGTATTGGGGAAAAAATAGTCGGGAGAAATGGTGGCACAAATTACAACATCTACCTCAGAGGCGTCTGTATTGGTCTTTTCTAATAAACCTTTTACGGCTTTTGCTCCCATAAAAGAGGTTCCTAAGCCTTCTCCTTTAAGGATTCTTCTTTCTTTGATCCCAGTTCTAGATACTATCCACTCATCATTCGTTTCAACTAATTTTTCCAATTCTTGGTTGGTAAGTACATAGTCTGGGACATACCCTTGAACGCCTGTGATTGCTGCTTGAATTTTTTTCATTATTCTGTTATATTTTCTTGAAAAGCAATTGTAAGTTTTTGGTAAACTTCATTTTCAACAACTGTTTTAGCAAGATTTATCATGTTTTTGATTGCCTTTGGGCTAGATGCACCATGGGCAATAATAACATTTCCATTAATTCCTATGATGGGGCTGCCACCATAAGTTTCATAATTCGTTTTATTGATGAATTCACTAGAAATTCCTTCTTTTTGGGCAATATTATAAAATGATTCACCCATTTTTAGCATAATGTTTCCTGTAAATCCATCGGTAACAATGACATCAGCTTTATCGTAAAAAAAGTCTTTACCTTCAATATTTCCTACGAAATTAATTTTTGAATTGGCCTTCATTAATGAATGTGCCGCTTGGGTTAGGATAGAGCCTTTTTGCTCTTCTTCGCCAATATTCATTAGGGCAACTCTTGGAGAATTCACTCCAACCATAGCCTTATAATAGATGGAGCCTAATTGCGCCCATTGATTTAACATTTCTGGTTTGCAATCTGCATTTGCGCCAATATCCAATACCAGGGAATAACCGCCAGTTATGCGTGGGGCAAATCCTGCGATTGCAGGTCTTTGAATTCCAGGAATTGTTTTTACTGAAAAAAGCGAACCGACCATCATGGCACCAGTGTTTCCAGCCGAAGCAAAAACATCTGCCTTTCCTGCCTTTAAAAGACCAAACCCAATTCCTATTGAGGAATTGGGTTTTTGGGTAAGTGCTTTTGTGGGATGTTCTCCCATTTCAATTACTTCTTGTGCATCAATAATTTTAATATTGCTGCCAGTATAATTTCTTTGCTTTAATAAATCTTCAATTAGGGATTGAGGACCTATTGCAAGAATGATTTCGTCTTCTTTAAATGACTTGATTGATTCAAGGATACCGTCTATGACAGATTCAGGGGCATAATCCCCTCCCATAACATCAATTGCTACTTTCATGATAATTTTTCAAACAATGGGCAAAAATAGTATTTTTTTTAGTCAAAAAATAGCATTTTTTTAAGTTAATCTATAAATCTTAAAAAAATACAATAATCCCAGTACGAAAAATTACTTAGTTGAATAGCCTTCAACAATCATTTTACCTTTGTAGTAAAGGTTTCCTTCATGCAGGTGAGCTCTGTGATATAAGTGAGTTTCACCAGTTTGTGAATCAACTGCTACTTGTTTTGGGGTACCAAAATCATGAGAACGTCTTTTATCTCTTCTTGTAGTCGATTGTCTTCTCTTAGGATGTGCCATTTTATTTTACTTTAAAAAATTATAATCTA
>CAZVFE010000106.1:0-4847 GCA_964626405.1 uncultured Cytophagales bacterium
TTTATTTTCCTATACTTCCCCAAATTAAATGCTTAAGTCGATCATTTTGCTTAAACGGCTCTGGAGTATGTTGTCTAAGCACAATATAAAACATTTTCTCCTTTCTATCCATCCAAAATTGTGTGTTAAAGTAACCACTCCAATAATATGAACCTGTTGAAATTAATTGAAATTTGGCAATTTCATCTTGCATTATACGAACTGATAAACCCGCTTGTACGCGTGGACCATGAGACTGAGCCACCATATGTTCTGACATTACATCAAACAATGGGGTTTCCAACATTTCAATAGTTTTTTTACTAAGAATTCTAGAACCATCTAATTCTCCATTATTCATGATCATTTGTAAAAACCGTGAATAATCTTTAATATTTGAAATCATGTCAGCACCGCCAAAGACCTGATCTGTGTTCGTATTTTTATAATAATCCATGCTGGTGGTATTAGGAGAATTAAAATATTTTTTCAGATCCTTATCGGTATAAACATGAATTCCCGTTTCATCGGTGGCATAAACTTCAGCCATATTTTTCCATTCATTTTCCGGAACCCCAAAATACGTACGGTTCATGTTTAAAGGTTCGAATATTTCTTCTTTTAAATATATGGGTAAGGATTTACCTGTGATTATTTCAATAATTCTTCCTAAAATATCCATATTCATCCCATAGGTCCAAGATTCTCCTGGCTCATGGCTAATAGGAAGCTTAGCTAACTTTTTCAATTCATCTGAAACTTTAATATTTGCTCCATTTTTGGGAAATGAAGCCATTACGCCCGCATTTAAATAGCCTTCTCTCCCATCTGAGACAAATGGAGGATAGGTTATTCCGGATGTATGCGTAAATACATGCTTCATTAGAATCTTATTTTTGGCAGGATGGGTTTTAAACTTTCCCGTTTTTGAATCATAAGATTCAAAAATCTCCGGATTAGAAAATTCTGGCAAAAAGGTTTCTAAGGGTGTATCCATTGTAAAATATCCCTGTTCAAATAGTTTTAAGGCTCCAACGGTGGTAACTAATTTTGTCATGGAGGCCATTCTAAACAAGTGATCTTCCCGCATATCCTCTCCTGTTTCTAAATTAGCTTTTCCACTAGATTGTAAAAAAACCATTTTACCGTTTCGAACGATCATTGTTACAGAACCTGGAGTTTGTCCTTTAGCAGGCATTTCATTCAAAAATTTTGAAACTCTTTCTATACCTTCATTCGTTAAACCTTCTGCTAAAGGTGAGGAGGAAGGCAAATATTGTCCATAAGTTTGAAGAAAAAGAAAAAAAGAACCTAACAGTAAATAATATTTTAAAATTTTCATAAAATGGGTTTTAGAGGGTACAAGTTTTAAACTTAAATTTACTTATAAATTTCCAGTTTTACGGGTCCTAATAATCCAGACTTTTCAGTAGGACTTTCTTTTCTAAACAAAGGCATCGTAATAAAAGTGGAAACTTTGGCATTGGGCTGTTGATCGCCCACCAATCTATTTACCCAGGAATTTACTACCTTTAATTCAATTTTATTCTTCCCTTTATGGATAAAAGGAGCAATATCTACCTTAAATGGGCTTTTCCACAATGTTTGAATATATTGACCATTTATCCAAACTTCCACTAAATTTCTTACATCTCCTAAATTTAAGATAACCGAATGCCCAATCTGATTTAATTCAATTTCTTTTGAATAGGTTGCCTCCCCAGAGAAATATTTAATATTTGGATCAGAATGTTCATCTAAACTTTTCAATTCATCCAATTGTATTGATTCTGGGGCCATTCTATTTTTTTGAAAATTTACTATCCAAGAACCTTCCACTAATATCTCAGCTTGTTTTTCTATTTCAGGAATATTTCTTTTTTCCTCTAAGGTAGGTTCTTCAAATACGATAAATTTAGCATCCCAAGAACTTAATTTCAAATTTATAAAGGTTCCATGATTTGGATTAATCAAATAATTAATATCTGAGGTTTTTCCTGTTTCAGGGTCAAATAAAACTGGCTTTTTGCCTTTTATATTGAATAGGATTTCAACTGAATTTTCATTTTCATCATGGTTTAGAATCCAATAAATATCTCGTCCAAATTCTCTTCTATGTTTATATCGAATAGATTCAATTTTCCCTTTAACATAAATGTCGGGATTTAATTGTTCTGATTTCAAGAAATCGGGAATATTAATTGAAAAATCTACGTTTTTATGGTTTTTAAGCTGATTTAAAATTATTTCATATTCTTTTTGATCATCCGTTAAGCTAGGAGAATATTCAGGAGAATATCCAATAATTTTACCTCCAAGATTTGCTAAACTTAGGATTCGTTTTAAAGTACCTAAAGACATTTCCTTGGAAGTTTTATCTAAATATAAAACCTTGTAAGAGGTCCCTCCTTTTGAAACATATTCATTCCCCTGAAAATCAATGGCATTTTTTAAAGCTGAGGAATTAACAAAATCCCATTCATAACCAAAGGGAACAGGTGGTAATTCTTGGGCATATTCACTGGTTAAATTGGTATTTTCCCCATAATAAACTAAAATATCAGCTACATTTTTTCCTTGTTGCAACATAAACGAAGATCTTGCTAAATAATCTATCCAAACTCTTGCCTGATTTGCCCAAGTTTCTTGTCTAGAAAAATATTGTCCGAATGGCCCTAATGAAAAGCCAGGCATTTTATCATCCAAAGGTTGATGAACAGAAGTATGTATGACGAATCGATTCACACCGGAATACATTTCCATATCTGCTGTTCTTTTTAGGGAACCAGGATGTGGCGAAAAGAATTTCATAATGGAGGTCATGGACTCTGCAGCGGTAATATTCTGACCATATATATGGGCAACAGATGCTGATTCCCGAATATCTACTTGTGAACGAATAGCTTCATCTGTTCCGGGATCTAGGCCACCAGGTTGCCACATAGCAGCCATGGGAATATCGGCCATTCTTTTCACATCCATTCCATCTGCTAGGTAAATCCTTCCATTTTCATGTGATTCTGTATAGCGTTTCATCCCATATTCCTTTAAAATGGAACCAATGGTCTCATAATGATTTTCAACGATTAATTCTCCAATGGTTTTTCTAAAATCCCATAAAAATCTTTCTGAACTATGTCTATCATGAATAATATAACCTACTAATACTGGCATAAAAGGTCTTAGTGCATAGCCTCTTCTAGCTTCAAACTCTTCTTCCAAATTCTGGGTCCAATTCATATGTCCAGCTTCATAAGAATCTAGTACCATATGGGTTAATCCACCTTCAGCACCCATTAGTCCTCCGGTTGCATTTTTATATTGATCTAAATAATTTCGCAAATACCGAGAAACAGCTTCTTTATTGAGTTTATCTACTTCCAAGCCTGTTGCCTCTGGAGAAGCTGGATGGTTTTCCCTACCGGTTAAAGAATATCCCATTTGAATGATGGTCCAATTTCCTTTTGGGGCATCCCAAACCAATTTGCCATTTTGGTCTATTTTATCTGTTAAATCAAAAACTAAATTCTTTTGAATTCCAAAAATATTTTCGGAAAGGCTTAGATTTTGTTTTTCTTTGAATGGAATAAAGCCAGCCTTTGCCTCAAACTCATTAATTCTTGGGGTTGTAAAAAGTTTAAATTCAGAAACTTTAGTAGGTTCTGGTTTTCCGGATCCACCAAATCCAAATAAGGCAGCTAAACCTGGCTGTGGTGCTAATGTTGTATAAGATAATCTAAAAAATCTTGCTTTAATGGGTTGAAAGCTTAAGGTTACTTGTCCTGTAATATGATTCGGGACTTTCATTATTTCCTTAAATTCTTTCCCATCTTGGCTATACAAAATCTTACGGTTATCGGGTGCACCATTGAATTGGGCTAATTCTCCATAGCTTCCATTTGAAAAAGTAATTGCTTGGACTTCAATAGGAGATTTAAACTCATATTGAACATAGGTTTCTTCACCAATTTCACCCGGCTCTAAATTGATATAATCCGTTAAATTTCCATTTGTTAATTGTGTTAAGCTAAAATTGCCTGAGGTGGAACTTATTTTGGGTTGATTTTTTTCAAAACCAATTTCACTATTTGGGATAGCAAGAACAGCTATTCTTTGTCCATATTGTTTTATAGACTTAGTTCCACCAGTGAGGTCGGAACCTTCAACAGGAATATTTTGCATGATTCCTGTTTCATTTGGAAGAGGATTAAGTGAAATGGAAAGTTTTTTACCTCCTTTAATAAAGGTTTCAGACCAAACATATTTTTTCATTCCATCTTGAGGTTCAACCCAAGGACCACCAGTAACTGACCAACCAGGTGAACCGGCAATGGTCATTTCCATTCCTTTTTTATTTGCTAATTGAGTGGTGAATAAAAAGGCATCTTTCCACTCTGGGGTCATATACACGAGCTTTTTATCAACTACCACCGGAGTCATTAAATTTGCATCAAAATTTTGAAAACCTGCAATACCAGATTTTTCCATCCAGTCTAGATCTTTTTGAATACCATTTATGGTAACATTTCCATTCATCCAATGCCACCAAACCCTTGGTCTTGCTTCTTTACCAGGGTTTTTAAAGGATTCTTGAAGAGATTGGGAAAAACTTGAATTTGCTATAAATATAAAAGCAAATGAAGAAAGTAATTTTAGGAAATTCATGATAAATAGGTTTAAAAAAAGACTTCATTGATGAATTAACATCAATGAAGTTCAATTTATTTAATATTTGTTTATATAACTAATTTTAAAACTTAAAAATAGCAGTAAGGAGTTATGTATCGCCCCCCTTAATTTTCCTTCAAAATTGATGCCACTTTATCATAATCTTCCTGGGAAAGAACATTCGTCCATTGGGTTTCACC
>CAZVFE010000107.1:0-4710 GCA_964626405.1 uncultured Cytophagales bacterium
GATTATAAAAAAGAAACAGGAAAAACCGTTTGGTGGACAAATTCCATGTTTTCAGGAATGCCAGCCTTTATGATAGCGGGAAATTATCCATATTCCGTTCCCCTGTATTTGGGAAGGGCGATAAATTCAATCTTACCGAATCCAACTATCCTAATCTTCCTTCAATTAATAGGAATATATCTTTTATTTTGGAGTATGAGCTCCCCTCCCATCATTAGTTTCATGGGAGCAGTTGCTTATGCCCTTTCCACCTATAATATTGCTGTAATTGGAGCAGGACATTATTCCAAAGTTTTGGCATTGGCATTTGCGGCAATCCTAATAGCCGGATTTTTAACTTCCTATAAAAAAAGTCTTTGGAAAGGTCTCATATTATTTACCTTCGGAATGGGCTTGGAATTATATTCAAATCACGTCCAAATTACTTATTATACCTTCTTGGTATTAGGAATTTATTTTATTTATTTCTTAGTCAAATACCTTAAAGAAAACCGCTTTAAAGAATTTATTAAAATTTCAGCTTTCTTATTAATTTCTTTATTGGTTTCTTTAGGAACTAATATGGAAAGACTTTGGAACAATTATGAATATTCAAAGGAAACCATTAGAGGAAAATCTGAATTAATTAGCAAAGAAACTGGCACTTCAACAGAAGGACTTGATAAAGAATATGCTTTTGCCTGGTCTTTAGGATTAGACGAAACACTTTCCTTATTTATTCCGAATATTTTGGGCGGAGCCTCTCAAGGAGATTTAGGAGGAAAAGATTCCCATACCTTTAAAGTCATGCAAGAAATTGGTGTACCTTCTGATGGTGCATTAAATTTTGTTGAACATGGCCCAACCTATTTCGGAGAACAAAGTTTTACGGCAGGACCAGCTTATATGGGTTCAATAATTGTATTTTTAGCAATTTTCGCCCTAATCTATTTAAAGAAAAATGAAAAATGGGTTTTATTAGCTAGTATTTTGCTTCTGGTTTCTATTTCTTGGGGCAAATATTTTCCATTGAACGACATTCTATTCGACCATTTCCCACTTTTCAATAAATTTAGGTCAGTTACCATGACCCTAAATTTGGTATCTATTCCATTAAGCCTTTTGGCCATCTATGGAATTATGCAATTGTTCAAGGAAAAACCAAAATGGGAAGAAATCTCTAAAACCTTTTACATTGCTTACGGAATTTTAGCGGCAATTTGTCTTATTGTATGGTTTAGTCCGAATAGCTTCTTAGATTTCCAAGGATTACAAGATAATAGTCCTTTAGTGGGAGACCCTAAAATCGATAATAGAATTTGGGATGCAATCCGCTCTGATAGAAAAACGATTGTTTCAAATGATGCCCTAAGAAGTTTTGGATTTATTTCTTTGGCAGCCCTTAGTTTATTCCTTTTCTTAAAAGGAAAATTCAATAGTAAAATCCTAAAAATTTCTTTAGCAGTTTTAGTTCTAATCGATATTTTTAGTGTATCCAAAAGATATTTTGGAGAAGAATATTTTGTAGATAAAGGACAAGGAAATACCTATGTGCCGATTACGATGGCCAACCAGCAAATCATGCAGGATAAGAGTGAATACCGTGTATTCAATGCCACAAGTAGTTTTATGAATGATGCTACAACTTCGTATTATCATAATTCAATTGGCGGATATCATGCTGCTAAACTAAGACGCTACAATGAATTAATCAATTCAAATTTCAATACCCAGACTTCCCAAATGGGTATTCTAAATATGTTGAATACAAAATATTTTATTGTTCAAGATTCATCAGGACAACAAGTAGCCCAACTGAATCCTTTTGCCTTGGGAAATGCATGGACAGTCCAAAACTATAAATTTGCAGATAATGCGAATCAGGTTTTGGAATTGATGTTGGAAAGTAATCCTTCGGAAACCGTGATTTTAGAGAAAAAAGATGAAAATTTAATCGGGAATATTCCATCAGAATTAGGTACAGGAACGGTAAATTTATTGGAAAATAATTTCAATGAAATAAAATATGAAGCTAATTTAGATGCCCCTTCTTTAGTCGTATTTTCTGAAATATATTATAAAGGGAATGAAGATTGGAAGGCCTATGTAGATGGTAAATTTCAAAATCATTTCCATGCAAATTATGTATTACGAGGGATGATTTTACCAGCGGGAAAACATCAAATAGAATTTAAATTTGATCCTAAATCTGTAAAAATTGGAGAGAAAATAGATGGCATAGCTTCAATTTTCTGGATATTAATTATTGCATTAGGATTTATTAGACTAAATAAAGAGAAAAAAGCATGATTCAATCCATGACGGGTTTTGGTAAAGCAAAATTCGAGACAAATGAATTTCAAATAAAGATAGAGATCAAATGTTTGAATTCTAAATACACTGATATTTATTGCAAGATTCCAAAATTCTTATTTTCAAAGGAAATTGAAATTAGAAATATTCTAACAAAAGAATTAGAAAGAGGAAAAATTGAATTATTAATGACGATTTTACAAAATAGATCGACTTTGGAAATTCAGGATTATAATGAGGAACTAGTAATAGCAAGTTTTAATAAACTCAAGGATTTAAAAAAGAAATTAGGGGGAGATATTGATGATTCTATTCTTTTTACAAAGGCTTTGGAATCAGGAAGGGTTTCGAATGAGGAGAATCAAATGGGAATGGATGAAGCAATTGAGAAGGTTTATCCTGAAATCTTAAAAAATATCAATATAGCTATTCAAGAAGCCATTGAATTTAGAAATAGAGAGGGAATGATGCTTGTTGCTAAATTAATTGAATATATTGAAAATATCGGCACGAATTTAAAGAAGGTAGAGGAAATAGAAAAAGAACGTATTCCAGCCATTAAAAATAGAATAAAAAATGTTTTAACGGAAAATTTGGGAAAAGATGATTTTGACCCAAATCGTTTAGAACAAGAATTAATTTATTATATTGAAAAACTGGATATTTCAGAAGAAATACAACGTTTGAGTACACATTTGAACTATTTTTTGGAAATTGTTCGAAAAGGAAATGGGAAAAAATTAAATTTCATTTCACAGGAAATTGGTAGAGAAATAAATACTATCGGTTCAAAAGCCAATGATAGTAAAATGCAACAATTAGTTGTTCAAATGAAAGATGAATTAGAAAAAATTAAAGAACAAACAGCAAATATCGTATAATAACCATGATCACTTTATCCATTATTTCAGTCCTAGCTTTGATAACCCTTTTTTCAGGTTTGATTACAGTTCAGCAAGGCAATGTAGCTGTATTGACCATTTTTGGAAAATATAGCAGATCTTTTGGTCCAGGTTTACACTGGAAAATTCCTTTTTTCGAAAGGGTATTTAAAGCAATTTCAATTCAAAACAGATCCATTGAATTGGAATTTCAGGCAATCACTGCCGACCAAGCGAATGTTTATTTTAAATCAATGCTATTATATTCTGTATTCAACCAAGAAGAGGATACTATAAAGAACGTTGCATTTAAATTTATCGATGAAAGATCCTTAATGCAAACTTTAACTCGAACAATTGAGGGTTCTGTGCGTTCTTATGTAGCAACGAAGAAACAAAGTGAAATTCTTAGCTTAAGAAAAGAAATCGTTTTATATGTAAAAGATCAAGTAGACCAAGCTATGGAGGAATGGGGATATCATCTTCAAGATTTACAGTTAAATGATATTACTTTTGATGAGGTAATTTTGAAATCCATGAGCCAAGTGGTTGCGTCGAATAATTTAAAAGCTGCAGCCGAAAATGAAGGCCAAGCGCTATTAATTACAAAAACGAAGGCGGCTGAAGCAGATGGAAATGCCATTAAAATTTCAGCTGAGGCAGAAAAAGAAGCAGCTAAATTAAGAGGTGAGGGTGTTGCATTGTTTAGACAAGAAGTTGCAAAAGGGATGACAGATGCTGCCCTACAGATGCAAACAGCCAATTTGGATACTTCAGTGATTTTGTTTTCAATGTGGACAGAGTCCATTAAACAATTCTCAGAAGCTTCCAAGGGTAATGTGATTTTCCTAGATGGTTCTCCGGATAATATGGAGAAAACCATGAAGCAAATGATGGGAATGATAAGTCAGCAGAATAATAAATAGGATTGATAAATGATAGGTGTTTTAATCGTAAATTTAGGAACTCCGGATAGTCCAAAAACGCCGGATGTGAGAAAGTATTTAAGAGAATTTTTAATGGATGGAAGGGTTGTTGATATACCTGGAATCCTTCGTTTTATTCTAGTAAATGGTATCATTGCTCCCTTTCGGGCACCTAAATCTGCAAAAACCTATCAGGAACTTTGGGAAGACCGAGGTTCACCTTTAAAATTTTATGGAGAGGATGTAGTGGCAGATTTAGCAAATCAATTGGGCGAAAAATATATGGTTCGTCTTGCAATGCGCTATCAAAGTCCGTCTTTAGATTCGGTTTTAGCAGAAATGTATAAAGCGGAGGTTGAAAAAATCATTGTGGTGCCATTATTTCCACAATATGCCTCAGCAACTACAGGTTCAGTTCATGAAAAGGTGATGGAGATTGTTAGTAAATGGCAAATTATTCCTTCGATTTCTTTTATATCGAATTTTTATCAGAAACCTGCCTTTGCTAAATTCTTTGCTGACAGAGCCCGAAATTATATGAAAGAGCATGATTTTGATCATTATATTTTCTCTTATCATGGCGTTCCGGAAAGACAAATACGGAAAGGAGA
>CAZVFE010000108.1:0-4665 GCA_964626405.1 uncultured Cytophagales bacterium
CTTGCATTTCTTTAGCCATGTCTATCGAAATTTATTCAAATGCTTTTAAAATAATATTTTCCTGTTCCTTATTATGTAATTTCATAAATCCAGTTGCCGGAGAAGAACTCTTCTTTCTTGCAACAAAACCTGCAAATTTATCATAACCAAATTCACGCATCATATAGGTCCAATATCCCATATTTTCAGGTTCTTCTTGAACAAAATACAATGGTGCATTTTTATATTTACTTAATTCTTTTTGCAATTGTTTTTCAGGTAATGGATGTAATTGCTCCAAACGAATGATAGCTACATCTTTCCGATTATTCTTTTCCTGATATTCTTGTAAATCATAATATATTTTTCCAGAACAAAGAATTACCTTTTTAACCTTCTTAGCATCCACGAAACTATCTCCAATCACCTCCCTAAAACTTCCATTTTCAAACTCTGCAATCGGCGAACTTACCTTAGGATGTCTAAATAAAGATTTTGGCGACATCACAATTAAAGGCTTTCTAAAAGGCCAAGCTAATTGTCTTCTTAAAACGTGGAAAATATTCGCTGGAGTTGTGATATTGGCGATAATCATATTATTCTCTGCGGCTAATTGCAGGAACCTTTCCGGACGAGCATTTGAATGCTCCGGACCTTGTCCTTCATAACCATGAGGCAATAACATTACTAAACCATTCATTGTACCCCATTTAGATTCATTGGAAGAAACAAATTGGTCTATCATGGTTTGTGCCCCATTTGCAAAATCGCCAAATTGAGCCTCCCAAACTACCAATGCATCCGGATTAGCCAAAGCATATCCAAATTCATAGCCTAATACTCCATATTCAGACAATAAAGAATTATAACATCTGAATCGCTCTTGTCCTTCTTCTATATAATTTAAAGAATTATAATTTTCATTACTTTCAGCATCATGAAGAATAGCATGACGGTGTGAGAAGGTACCTCTTTGAACATCTTGGCCACTTAAACGAACTACTTTCTTCTTCAAAACGATTGAACCATAGGCTAATAATTCAGCAGTAGCCCAATTCAATTCACCTGATTCAAAATATTTTTCCCGATCATTTACTACTTTTTCTATTTGCTTTAATACCTTAAAACCATCAGGAATAGTAGTCAATGCCTTTCTAATTTTAGCTATTTCTTCTTTAGAAATTCCAGTATTGGGAGATTGATCAAAATCTTTTGCTTCTGCATATCGTAATTCATTCCACCTTGAATCTAATTTAAGTGGAACATATGGAGGAACTTGTTTTTGTTTCACCATATTCAAACGATTTTGTAATTCCAATTTGAAATGCTCATCCATTTCAGCAGCTAATTGCTGAGTTATCTTCCCCCTAGAAATTAATTCTTTTGTATATATCTCTCTTGGATTAGGGTGATTGGCAATATTTGCATACAAAGTTGGCTGCGTAAATCTAGGCTCGTCTGACTCATTATGACCATTTCTTCTATAACAAACCATATCAATAAATACATCACGATTGAATGTATTTCTAAATTCTGCTGCCAGTTTAGAAACAAAAACTACTGCCTCAGGATCATCCCCATTCACGTGAAAAACTGGTGCATCAATAATTTTTGCAACGTCAGTACAATAAATCGAGGATCTTGCATCCTCAAAATCTGTTGTAAAACCAACCTGATTATTGATAACATAATGAATTGTTCCTCCGGTTTGATACCCTTTCAATTTTGCCATTTGAGTTACCTCATAAACTATACCCTGGCCGGCTAATGCCGCATCTCCATGGATTAAGATTGGAAGAATTTTCTTAGTATCTCTGTTGTACAAGGCATCCATTCTAGACCTAACTAAACCTTCCACTACGGGATTTACCGCTTCTAAATGGGATGGATTAGGCGCTAATTTCAAAATGATTTCCTTTCCAGAAGGAGTAACATGCACCGCATTATAACCTAAATGATATTTTACATCCCCATCTCCATGAATTTGATCAGGTATATTCCCTTCAAACCCATCAAAAATAGATTCATAGGATTTATGCATAATGTTTGCCAAAACATTCAATCTCCCTCTATGAGCCATTCCAATCATCACTTCTTTCGTTCCAAGGTCGGCAGATGCATTTATAATTGCATCTAAACCAGGAATGGTACTCTCCCCTCCTTCTAAACCAAATCTCTTTTGTCCTAAATATTTTGTTCCTAAGAAATTTTCAAATACTACCGCCTCATTCAATTTTGTTAGAATTTGCCTAGCTTCTTCAATACTCGTTTGATAGGTTCTTGCCTCTTTTTCAATCTTCGTTCTTAACCATTCCTTCGCATCCATTTCACGGATATAAGAATATTCAAAACCTACTTTATTGGCATAAACTAAATTCAATGTCTCAACAATATCCTTCAATTTGGCTGGCCCAATTCCCAAAAAGTTTCCAGCTTGAAAGACTGTTTCCAAATCTGTTTCATTTAAGGAATAATCCGCTAAGGATAATCTAGGCTTACGGTCAACACGCTTCCTTACTGGATTTGTATTGGCCAATAAATGCCCTCTTGATCGAAATGCCTTAATCAAGGAAATTACAGACATCTCCTTACGGATATGATCATCACCAGAGGAACTTCCACCTGAATTTTCAGACCATGTCTGAGCAAAATCAAAACCTTTAAAGAAATCTCTCCAACTTGAATCTACTGAATTAGGATCATTCTTAAATGATTCATACATAGCTGCAATGGCTGCAGTATCGGCGTTAGCAATATAGGAAAATGGGTCCATATTTTTTTCTGAATATTATTCAGACAATCTTTTAAAAATTATAAATTTCTACCAATTAAAATTTATTTTATAAATCCTTGCAAGATAATACTTCACAAAGTTTTTTACTAAAAATAATTCAATTTTTTTCACTTAAATAATAATAAAAATGTCTGAGAATTTTAATATTTTCGAATCAATACTTAAATTCTTATTTAAGTCAAATAATTTCTAAAAATCATCTAATAAATCAGGGTCTTACCTGAATAAATAATTGGTGAAATCCTGATGGCGCACCAGACCCTGAATTTTGTCCAGGACTAAATCCTTTACCACTCATTGAGCCCCAATCAAATCCATATCCCAATACTATTTTTTTACCTAACTCATATTTTAAAACTGAATAAAAACTATTTTTAAAAATATCTCCTCCGCTCCCCAAATAATATAGTCCAAAACTCCACTCATTCAACAAGGAATAATCCAATAATAAATCAAATTTTCCTCCCAATCCATATTTATTCACTCTCGCCAAACCCATTTTTAATTGCCCAAACTCATTTTTTGGAAATTCATAATTAGCCCTTAAATAACTAATAGAAGAAAAATTAGCATTAATGGAATTACTTAAAAGATTTGTCGGACTACTCCATTCTAATTCAAAATTCTCCCAATTAAAATCCAATCCCAAGCCAATTGATGAACGTATAGCTGCTTTTCCATTCGATGATAAAAAAGGAAATTGATTGATGGAATAGTTTATCCCACCAGAAATATCCATTCCTTTACCTAAAGGAAAAGTTTTGGAAAAACTCATTCCCATGGAAAAATTGGATGAAATTCCACCGTTGATATATCCAAAGGATTGATTCAAATTACTGATATAAATCCCCATACCCATACCTAATTCCTGCTCCTTTATGGGCATATCCAAACTCAAAAATTGTTGATTTACTTGTCCCCCGAAATTTTTAAATATCGGCTTTCTTCGTACCATAGCTCCTAATTCTAAGCCATCCTGACCAGATTTCCCAGGATTTATCACTGTTCCAAAAAATGGATATAAGGCTTGAAACGACTCTTGCTGAGCTTGCAATCCGAAACTCAAAAAAGAAAACAGAAGGATAAAAAATCTAAAAACTGACATTATGACACGGAAGGAAAATTTGGTATTAATTTTGCTTTAATTACGGTAAATATAAATATAAAAATTATGAAAGAAACAGGTAATATTTCAATTCACACCGAGAATATTTTTCCAATTATAAAGAAATTTCTTTATTCGGATCATGAAATATTCTTGAGAGAACTCGTATCTAACGCTGTAGACGCCACTCAAAAAATTAAAAGACTAAGCTCAATCGGTGAATATAACGGAGAATTGGGTGAATTAAAAGTGAAAGTAAATTTCGATCCAAAAAAGAAAACCATTACTATTTCCGACAGAGGAATTGGTATGACAGCGGAGGAAATCAAAAAATATATTAACCAAATTGCATTTTCTGGGGCTACTGAATTTGTTGAAAAATATAAGGACAAAGGAGATGAGCAATCGATAATTGGTCATTTTGGATTGGGTTTTTATTCTGCCTTCATGGTAGCAAAAAAAGTAGAAATCCAATCTCTTTCTCACCAAGATGGTGCAGAGGCAGCAAAATGGATTTGTGACGGGTCTACAGAATTTGAAATTTCAAGTATTAAGAAAAAAGAAAGAGGGACAGATATAATCCTGCATATTGCAGAAGATTCAGAAGAATTCTTGGATGAATTTAGATTAAAATCAATCCTTGAAAAATATGGTAAATTCCTTCCAGTTGAAATTGAATTCAAGGATCAAATCATCAATAATCCTGCTCCAATATGGACAAAAAATCCTGCAGATTTGAAGGATGAAGATTATGAGAAATTTTATCAAGAATTATATCCTTATTCAG
>CAZVFE010000109.1:0-4564 GCA_964626405.1 uncultured Cytophagales bacterium
CATATCTGATTGGTGGTCGGCAATAATTGCCAAAGTAGATGGCCCAAATACTTCTTCTAATACCTGTTTATTATTTCTTAAATCCTCTGCATTAATGGAAAATAAGGATGGAGAAGGAAGTGCGTTTTTTGTCCATTTTTTCACATCTGCATTTTCAGCTAAGGTATTTACTCCCTTGGAAAAGGCATTTGCAATTCCTGAATTCAAAAAGGTTCCTAGGCTTTGTTTATCTAATTCCTCAGCCATCATTTCGAGTAAATCTATATTCTTTCGATGTAAAATAATTAATCCAGGGTTTGTACAAAATTGTCCGACTCCCAAACAAACGGATTGACTTAACCCTTCTGCCAAGGATTTACCTAATTTTTCAATTCTTTTAGGTAAAAGAAAGACTGGGTTTATTGAACCCATTTCTGCATAAACAGGAATGGGCTCATCTCTTCTTACAGCTAAATCGTAAATTGCTTTTCCACCGCGAAAAGAACCCGTAAAAGCAACTGCTTTAACTCCGGGTGCCTTGACTAGAGATTCTCCAACATAATGGGAGGCACCATGCAATAAGGAAAAAACGCCATTTGGCATATCTGTTTTTAATGCTGCTTTTTGAATAGCATGGGCAACTAATTCCGAAGTATTTGGATGGGAGGGATGGGCTTTAAAAATCACAGGGCAACCAGCTGCTAGGGCTGCTGCAGTATCTCCTCCAGCTACAGAAAATGCCAAAGGGAAATTACTCGCTCCAAAAACAACCACCGGCCCCAATGGGATTTGATCCATCATCAAAGATGGTTTTGGAAGAGGCTGTCTTTCTGGTTCAGCTTTTTCAGAAATAATATTACGATATTTTCCATCCTCAATAAAAGAGGCGAAAAGACGTAATTGTCCCGTAGTTCTTCCTCTTTCACCCGTAATTCTTGCCTCCGGTAAGGCTGTTTCCTTACATGCTGTTTGAATTAATTGATCTCCCAAATTTTCAATTTCATTAGCGATTTCTCGAATAAAATTGGCTCTTATTTGATCTGATTTTTTTCGATAATTTTTAAAAGCTTTTTCTGCTAATTCAACGGTTGTATGTATTTCTTCTAAATCAGCTTCTGAAAATTCCTGAGGCAAACGAGAATTATCTATTGGATTTAATCCATAGATTTTATTTGTTCCTTTGCTGGATTTTCCAAAACCAATAAAATTTGCTCCTGTTAATTCAATCATTTCACTACTTGTTTTAAGGTTCCAATTGGATTAATTTGAATAAAAATTTCATCTCCACTTTTTAAAGTGAAGGGTAGGTCTGGAACAATACAAGTTCCAGTCATTAAATATACTCCTTTTGGAAAGTCGCATTCAATGGTAAGATAATGGATGAGTTCATCAAAACTTCTTTTCAACATAGAAATAGTAGTTTCACCTTCAAATTCAGTGTTTCCATTTCTTTTTATCCACATTTTAATTATTGTATCTTGAGGAATAGGGTCCTTAGTAATCATGATTCCTGGACCAATTCCAGCACAATTATTAAAAACTTTTGCCTGAGGTAGGTAAAGAGGATTTTCTCCTTCAATACTCCTAGAACTCATATCATTTCCAATTGTATACCCAATTAATTCATTTCTATTATTGATAATTAAGGTTAATTCAGGTTCAGGAACATCCCAGGTAGAATCTTTTCGAATGGAAACCTTCCCATTTTGACCAACAGCACGATGTTTATTTCCCTTATAAAATACTTCAGGTCTTTCTGCTGAATATACTAAATCATAAAAAGTTGCTCCGCCTGATTCTTTTGATTCTTCCATTCTCGCTTCTTTTGATCGTAGATAGGTTACGCCAGCTGCCCAAATTTCTTGTTCTCCGATAGGCGGGTCAAAATTTTGCGGGATTGCTTGGGTTTTGATTTGTGAATCAAAAAGCATTTCCAATTCTTCGTAAAGCTTTGGTTGATTGATCAATACATCCCAATCTCCATCAAATTGGACGAAATCCTCTGATTGGTTTTTTTGTAAAAAAATCTTGTTTCCGAATCTGTATAGGTGAAAAAAATCCATAGTTTTTAAAGGTATAGACTCTAAATTACTAAATTTAGTTGGTCATCAATTAAGTTTTTATCAGAAATTTTAAATTCAATTTCTATTTTACAAAGATTGTCTATTTCTTGATTTACTATTTCTATTGGATTTTTTTTAATGATTTGCATGATTGAATTTAATTGTAAAAAATCAAATTCAATGATTTTTCTTACCTTAGGTTCCTTTAAAAAGATAGATTCATCTTTCAATGCATCCTTTGTTGCCTCTTTATATGCCTGAATTAAGCCTGGTACACCTAAGAGAGTTCCCCCGAAATATCTTACAACAAAAACTGCAATAAAATGTAAGTTTTTAGATTGAATGATATTTAAAATTGGTTTTCCTGCTGAGCCAGAAGGTTCTCCATCATCATTTGACCGCATTTCTTCTTGAGCCTCTCCAAGCCGATATGCCCAACAAACATGTCTTGATTTTGGATGTTCTTCTTTTAATTTTTTATAAATTTCCGGAATTCTATTTTCAGCATCGATTGGAAAAGCGTAGGCAATAAATTTGCTTCCTTTGTCCTTAAATATGCCTTCTGTATTTGATTTTAAGGTAAAATATTTTTCCATATTTTTTATTTCTACCAATTCGGCGATTACCTAATGGCTAAATTAAAGTTAAAAATTTATTTCTTTTTAAATCAGAGAAACAGGATAAAAAAAACTAAATATTAACCTTGATTCAATAATATCAGTATTTTTGCTAAAATATCGCAGATGAATCAGAATTATTATTTCCTAAAACATTTGGTTGAAGAATTGAGAAGGATACTGATGTATGCGAGATTGAAGCAATGTTTTTCCCAAGATAAGGATGAATTGATTCTAGGATTTGAACGACAAAATGGGGAGGATTTTTGGATTCGAGCTTTGTTTCATCCTGAATTTTCAACCCTAGAATTCCCTGAGAATTTCCATCGTGCAGGTAAAAACTCCATTAATTTATTCTCTGAAATTTTGTTATATGAGGTTCAGGATATAAAATTATTTGAAAACGAACGTGCATTCTCTATTAATTTTTTAAGTGGATATTCCTTGTTATTCAAACTTTATGGAAATAGAGGAAATGTAATTTTATTTCAGGAGGAAGACCATATTTCCCAATTTCAAAAAAAATTAAAAAAAGATTTAGAAATCAATATTCTTAATTTAGATAGAAATATTGATCAATCTTATGAAGCCTTTTTGAGTCAAGGTTTTAAAAATACTTTTCCAACATTTGGTAAAGAAATATACCAAATTATGTTGGATCGAGGTTTTGAAGCCTTATCTTATCAAGAACAATGGGAGAAGATTAAGGATATTTTAGTTGAATTGGAAAAAGGACATTTTTATATTTATTCCAATGAGCGGGGTGTTCAATTACATTTGATGAAAAAGGAAGAGCCAATTCTTTTTGAAACAAATTCTGCTATTGAAGCCTTGAACAAACTTTATTATTTTTTTTGGGTGGTAGGGGAATTTAATTCCAAAAAATATGGATTAATTCAAAAATTTGAAACCTATCTGACCAAAACAAAAAATCACCTAAATAATTTAAAAAAACAATTAGAAGCCAAGGAAAATGGGACCACATTGGAGGAAATAGGTCATATTTTAATGGCGAATAGTCAGACCATCCCGGAGGGGGCCAAGCAAATTGAATTATTTAATTTTTATACGAATAAAACGATAAAAATTGATTTAAATCCGAAATTAAATGCCATTCAAAATGCGGAAAATTATTATCGGAAATCAAAAAACTTTCTCAAAGAATTAGATCAATTAAAACAAGCCATCGCACAAAGGGAAAGTCAAACTCAAAAAGTTCAGGAGGCAATTGAAAATTTACATTTAGTAGAGAATAACAAGGGTTTAAGGCCATTTTTACCTTTGGCGGATGAAATTGGGAGAAATCAAGAAAAGGTAGCTGAGGAATTTCCCTTTAAAGAATTTTTCTTGGACGGTTGGACAATCTGGGTGGGCAGGTCTGCTAAAAATAATGATTTACTTACTTTTAAATATGGGAAGAAGAATGATTTATGGCTTCATGCAAGGGATGTGCCTGGTTCTCATGTAATTATTCGAAATCCTAATAATAAAGGTGTTCCAAATTATATTAAGGAAGCTGCGGCCTCGTTGGCAGCCTTTAATTCAAAAAGAAGTACCGAAAAACTGGTCCCAGTTATCATAACTCCTAAAAAATATATTCGAAAAACAAAGGATTTAGAAGTAGGGCAGGTTTTGGTAGATAGGGAGGAAGTAATAATTGTACCTCCCAAAGAAAGAATTTAATTGTTAAAAAGATTTTATTTATTAGTATTAAAATACTATTTTAGCAAATTCTTGAAAATAGATAATTTAAACAAAAAACTATATGAATTCAACTGGATTACAAACTTTAGACTATTTAGTCTTTTTATTTTATTTCGTTGTGGTGGCTGGTTACGGTTACTGGGTTTACCAAAGAAAAAAACAAAAAATAGAATCTTCCAATGATTTCTTTTTGGCTGAAGG
>CAZVFE010000110.1:0-4516 GCA_964626405.1 uncultured Cytophagales bacterium
TTTCTGAAGGAAGGAAACTTTGAATTAATTTTTGAATATAATTTAAATAACCCTGAGTAGAATAAAACTCACCTGTTGAAATATCTAATAAGGACAATCCATAAATGGACTTTTCATCCATTTTAATGACAGAAATTGCTGCTAAATAATTATTCTTTTTATTATCTAAAACTTGGTCATTAAAAGAAACCCCAGGAGTAACTAATTCTGTAACACCCCGCTTGACAATCCCCTTTACGGTAGCAGGATCTTCCAACTGGTCACAAATTGCCACTCTTTGTCCGGCACGCACCAATTTTGGCAAATAATTATCGAGCGAATGATGTGGAAAACCCGCTAAATGATCATCAGCATTTCCATTGTTTCGTCTTGTTAGGACAATTCCCAAAATTTTAGAAGCTTTTACTGCATCCTCTCCGAAGGTTTCATAGAAATCGCCCACTCTAAACAATAACATTGCTCCAGGATATTTCGCCTTGATCTGATTATATTGTTTGGCTAAAGGAGTTTCTTTTTTCCCCTTAGATTTCCCTTCATTTACCGTTTTCTCCTCCAAAATTATTTGATTTAAAATTCGAAAATTAAAGTTAGTAATTTAGAAAAATTTTTCCTAAGTTTAAAATTCTTAAAACCTATAATAATTCTTATGATAAACCGTGACATTTACATCAAGGCTCAACAAGAGATTTTTGATGTTGTAATTGTAGGTTCCGGTGCTGGAGGAGGTATGGCAGCCCATATCTTAGCCAATGCTGGAGCAAAGGTATGTATCTTGGAAGCAGGCCAACCCTTTGACCCTGCCGATCCCAAAAACATCACACAACTAAAATGGCCATATGAATCTCCGCGTAGAGGGGCTAGCACTAAATTTAGAAATTTTGGAGATTTTGACGCAGCCTATGGAGGCTGGGAATTAGATGGTGAACCTTATACCAATGGGCCTGGCTCAGATTTTGGTTGGTTTAGATCCAGAATGGTAGGAGGAAGAACCAATCACTGGGGAAGAATCTCCCTACGATTCGGACCAGATGATTTTAGAAGAAAAAGTATCGATGGACTAGGCGATGATTGGCCTATTACTTATGATGATATTAGTCCATATTACGATAAGGTAGATAAAATGTTAGGGGTATTTGGTACCAATGAGGGCATCCCAAATAATCCGGATGGTCATTTCCTTCCTCCCCCTAAACCGCGTCTTCATGAATTATTTATTACCAAGGCTGCAAGGGAAATCGGCATTCCGGTTTATCCTTCAAGAATGTCTATGTTAACTAAACCAATAAATAATTCAAGAGGTAAATGTTTTTATTGCGGTCAATGTGGCAGGGCCTGTATGGCTTATGCAGATTTTTCAGCATCTTCTTGCTTGGTAAAACCAGCTGTTGAAACTGGAAATTCCACCTTATTGACTTACGCCATGGCCAGAGAGGTATTAACCGATCCTGCCACTGGAAAAGCTACGGGAGTTTCTTATGTGAACACGCTGGATATGCAAGAATATACGGTAAAAGGAAAAATTGTTGTTTTAGCTGCCTCCACTGGTGAAACGGCACGTCTTTTATTGAATTCAAAAAGTTCTCGCTTCCCGAATGGATTAGCAAATTCTTCTGGCGTGGTTGGAAGATATATTAACGACTCTACGGGAGCCTCACGTTCTGGAATTATCCCTGCCTTATTTGATAGGAAAAGATATAATGAAGATGGTGTTGGCGGTATGCACGTTTATACACCATGGTGGTTGGATAATAAAAAATTAGATTTCCCAAGAGGATACCATATTGAATATGGTGGTGGAATGGGAATGCCTCATTACGGTTTCGGATGGGGAATTGAAGGATTAAATGGAAATGAGAATTATACCAGAGATGGTATGAAAAAAGCAGCAGGTGGCTATGGCGCTACATTGAAGGAAGATTATCGTCGATTCTATGGGGCTTATGTAGGTTTTGCTGGCCGAGGAGAACCTGTTGTAAGAGAAGATAACTATTGTGAAATTGATCCAAATGTGGTCGATAAATTTGGTATTCCAGTATTGAAATTCCATTATAAATGGTCTGATTACGAAATTAAGCAGGCTAAACACATGCAGGATACTTTTGAAGAACTTATTCATGCAATGGGAGGAACACCTCTAGGAAATAAACCTGGTCCTGAAAACAATTATGGATTAGCAGCTCCTGGAAGAATTATTCACGAAGTAGGCTCAGCACGTATGGGAAATGACCCTAAAACTTCAGTTCTAAACAAATACTGCCAAGCACATGATGTAAAAAACCTATTCGTTGCAGATGCATCCCCTTTTGTTTCACAAGGAGACAAAAATGCTACTTGGACTATCTTGGCCCTAGCCATGAGAACAGCAGAGTATATTGTAGATCAAAGAAAGAAAGGAAACATTTAAATTATGAAAAGAAGAGACTATCTTAAAAATATTGGATTAAGCACCCTAGGAATGGCTGTGTTAAGTCCGGATATAAAAGCAGCAGAAAGTTTGGAAAACTTTACTGTGGAAGGTCTGGTAACAGATGACGACATTGTTATTCCACCGGGCAGAACCCTTCCAGAGGCCATTCATGATGCAAAATTAATGAAGGAAAAATTCTTTAATGATCATGAATTAAAAACCTTGGAAGTACTTTCTGATTTAATAATTCCTGCTGAAGGAGGACATGGAGGGGCAAAGGATGCTAAAGTAAACGAATTCATCGAATTCATGGCAAAAGATAATCCTTCCTTCCAAACACCTTTGAGAGGAGGAATGAAATGGCTAGACAGGGAATCTCAAAAAAGATTCTCTAAAAACTTTATTGATTTATCGGATAAACAGAAATTCACTATTGCAGATGATATTGCTTATCCGGAGGAGGCTAAACCTGAGTTTTCACAGGGAGTTGCCTTCTTTAGTTTAATGAGAAATCTTACAGCCTCTGGATATTTCACTTCAAAAATTGGCATTGAATATATTGGATATAAAGGAAATGTTCCAAATGAATGGGAAGGAGTGCCAAAAGATGTATTGGCTCAGTATGGTTTTACTTCAGATGATATCCGTTAATAAATATTTATTATGAAATTATTTTTAGGTTCTATTGCCTTTGCTTCTGTATTAACTTTTTTTGGAATAAATACTTCCGATAATAATGGACCAAAAGATGCAGAAAAGAATTTTACAAATTATTGTTCATCTTGTCATGGTGAACGCGTTGTTGCATTTGTAGATAGAAAATGGGTACATGGAAATTCAAAAGAAGAAATTATAAAAAGTATTTCAAATGGCTATTCAGATGCGGGGATGCCAGCTTGGAAAGAAGTTCTTAAACCTCAAGAAATTGAAGATTTAGCTGATTTAATCGTTTCAAAATTAGGCTCTGTAGAACAATATCAATTCGAAGATAAAGTTACTAGCAACCATTTTTCAACAGAAAAAATTAAAGTAGCTTTAGATACAATTGCTACCGGATTAGATTCTCCATGGGGAATGGCTCAATTACCGGATAATTCTTTCTTGATTACTGATCGTGCAGGAAAACTTTATCATGTGGATCAAAATCAAAATAAAACTGAAATTAAGGGAATACCTGATGCTCTATCAAGAGGCCAAGGTGGAGTCTTAGACCTAGTTCTTCATCCTAACTTTAAAGATAACGGCTGGATTTATATGTCCTATTCAAAACATAAAAAAATAGATGGCGTAGAGAATACTGCCACTGCTATTGTACGTGGACATATTAAAAACAATCAATTTGTGGATCAAGAAGAACTTTTTGTATCGAGTCCATTTACAAAAACATATCACCATTTTGGTTCCCGAATCACCTTCGACAAAGCAGGTAAAATGTATTTTAGTGTCGGCGAAAGAGGAATGGAAAAGGTATTTCCACAAGGAACAGATAATGATAATGGCAAAATTCATCGTTTAAATGATGATGGATCTATCCCTTCAGATAATCCTTTTGTCGGAAAAGACCCAGAAAAATTTCATCAAAGTATTTATTCATATGGACAAAGAAATCCTCAGGGATTGACGACAAATCCATTCAATGGTGAAATATGGGAAACTGAACACGGTCCGAGAGGCGGAGATGAACTAAACATCATTCAACCAGGCAGAAACTATGGTTGGCCAGTTATTTCCTATGGAATTAATTATAATGGTAAACCCATTACGGATATTTCTTCAAAAGAAGGTATGGAACAACCCCAACATTATTGGATACCTTCCATCGCTCCTAGTGGACTGACTTTTGTTAGCTCTGATAAATACCCTGCTTGGAAAGGAAATTTAATGGTTGGCTCCCTACGATTTAAATATTTAAATCGTTGTGAAATCCAAAACGGAAAAGTTATTCATGAAGAAAAATTATTCCCTAATTTAGGAAGAATGAGAAATGTCATACAAGGACAAGATGGATACCTTTACATCGCCGTAGAACAACCCGGAATGGTCTTTAGGGTTCGTCAGGAAATGGATTAGACCATTTAGTATTTGTATAAACGTCTTTCCCAGATAAAG
>CAZVFE010000111.1:0-4499 GCA_964626405.1 uncultured Cytophagales bacterium
ATGAAAGTGCAAATTGGAGCCCCTCTAAATCATTATTATAGGTATCATCAATTATTTTATTTCCATTTAATCCATCCTTCATTTCTAATCGCATAGAAATGGGCCTTAAATTGATTAATTTTCTTTGAATGACTTCCTGGCTAATATTATATTGATTGGCCAATAAAACGCAATTAATAAGGTTTTCAATGCTTGCTTCATCATAATCTGGAAAATCTAATTTTAAAAATATCTCCGATTCTGTTGATTTTTTAAAGCGGACATGAATTTTTCCTTTCTGATGTTTTTTGTAGATGAAAACTGGAGCATTAATATCGGATTCAGACCAATAAATTAATTGGATATTCGGATTAATTGGTTCTAAATAGTTCTTTATATGGGTTTTTAATCCTTTTGTTTCATGAAAAATTAAAAAATTAGCTTTTTTAAATAGGTTTAATTTTTCTTTTAATTTTTCTAAATCGTTTTCAAAATTTGCTCCATGTGAACTTCCTAGATTAGTAAAAATACCTCCGGTAGGTTGAATAATGGTTTCCAAGGAATTCATTTCATTCGGCTTAGAAATTCCAGCTTCAAATATGCCAAAGCTATGATTCTGGTTCATTTTCCAAACCGATAATGGTACTCCAACTTGTGAATTAAAGGATTTTGGACTTTTCACTACCGAATATTGATCTTCCAATATTTGGGAAAGCCATTCTTTAACGGTTGTTTTTCCGTTTGAACCAGTAATGGCAATTACAGGAAAATGAAATTTATCTCTATGTTCTTTTGCTATTTCTTGAAGTGTTTGAATAGAATTCTCCACGATAAAAACACTTACTCTTTCCCAATTCTTAGACTTCTCCTGCAAATCATTTGTCCATCCCTCTTGCTCTACAATAAATTCCCGAACACCTTTATGATATAATTCTTCAATATATTGATGCCCATCATGGTTGATACCTTTAATGGCAATGAAAAGGCTATCTGCAGGATTTTGAATTTGTCTGCTATCGATAGCTAATATTTTAGAGTTAAAAAATTTCGGTTTTCCTTGAATGACCATTTGATAGAAATAATTCCTCTAAAATACAAAAAGGTGAGGAATTTTCCCCACCTTTTAAACTTATGCTAAATCTTTTTTATGTATTAATCCTCCAAGGCTTTTAGTCCTGGTAATACTTTTCCTTCCATATATTCTAAAAGGGCACCACCACCGGTTGAAACATAGGAAACTCTATCTCCATATCCTGCATTATTCACCGCTGAGGCTGAATCTCCTCCTCCAATTAGAGAGAATGCGCCATTCTGTTCAGTAGCATTTACAACTGCATCAGCAATAGCATTTGTTCCTTTTGCAAAAGTAGGGAATTCAAATACGCCCATCGGACCATTCCAAAGAATCGTTTTGGATTCTTTAACGACCGATTTAAATAATTCTATTGTTTGTGGACCAATATCTAATCCTTCCCAACCATCTGGAATTTGTCCTTTTGGAACAATCTGTGTATTTGCATCATTGCTGAAATCATCCGCCACTAAATTATCCAGGGCACGGTAAATTTTCACTCCTTTTTCTTCTGCTTTTTTCAACAATTCTCCTGCAAGATCTACTTTGTCTGGTTCAGAGATGGATTTTCCAATTTTTCCTCCATCTGCTAGGGTAAAGGTATAAGTCATTCCTCCACCAATAATTAAATTATCTACTTTATCTAATAATTTTTCAATAATTAAGATTTTGTCGGAAATTTTAGATCCTCCCATAATAGCCGTGAAAGGTCTTTCTGCACCTTCTAAAATCTTTTGTGCATTATCGATTTCAGCTTGCATTACAAATCCACAAACCTTTTCTTTCATGAATTTTCCTACTATAGTAGTTGATGCATGCGCTCTATGAGCCGTTCCGAATGCATCATTTACCCAAACATCTCCTAATCCCGCTAATTTCTCTGCAAATGCCTCATCACCTTTTTCTTCTTCTTTATAGAAACGTAAGTTTTCTAATAAAAGAATTTCCCCAGCTTGTAAATTTTTTGCTAATTCAACCGCATCCTCTCCGATACAGTCTGATGCAAATTTCACTTGCTTACCAAAAACAATGGATAATGGATTTACCAAATGTTTAAGAGAATACTTATCCGTCGGACCATCTTTTGGTCTTCCCAAATGGGACATTAAAATGGCTGATCCACCGTCATTTAAAATCTTTTCAATTGTTGGTACAGCTGCTTTAATTCGCGTATCATCCGTAATTTCAAATCGCTCATTTAAAGGTACATTGAAATCTACACGCACTAGGGCTTTTTTGCCAGAAAAATTGTAATTTGATACAAATTGCATAAGTAAATTATTTTACTGATTTTCAAGTATAATTTGAATTTCAAATATAGTTAACTTATTAAAATAGTTTAATATTTATCTTAATTTTATTCAATTTTTATTTGTAAAATCCTATTTTTTGTAGGGAAATTTATGAAACCAACAAAACCAGAACTAAGTGAACATTATTATTGGGAAAATTTTGACTATGTTTTGTCTTATGTAGCCAAATTTTATTCTGAATTATTGAAGGAGAGGGAAATAAACTGGTTGGAAGAATATCAATCTTTGGGATTTTCTTCCCAATGCTTGTATTTGCGCTTATTGTCGCGTAAGGATCAATGGTTTTTAAGTCAAAAAATTCAATATTCTGAAATTTCTCCCCTTAAATCTGCCTTGGAAGAATTATTAAAAAAAGGTTTTTTAGTAAGCTGGCCCAATCCCCAATTACAGGATATTCCGGTTTATGATTCCCTCACAAAACCGGATTTATTAAAATTATTTAAGACTCTTCGTCCGAACGATCTGATTAAATCCTCCATTTCATTAGAAGATTTAAAAGAATTAATCGGAACCATTCCCAGTCAGGATTTAGCAATTTATTTTGAATCCCAAAATTATGAATGGGTGATCCCCCAATATAAAGATTTATACAAATTTTTTCAGTTTTTATTTTTTGGATCGAAGAATAAGGATTTAACAGAATTTGTTGTACGAGATTTGGGGCATCGTCAATATTATGAGGTAGATCAAAAGGATTGGAAGCCTTATTTTACGAATCGGGAGGATATCGAACATAAATGGAAAATGTCTGAATTTTCCCATTGGTTTTATAGTGAAAAAGATTCTTGGGAGGATGGGGACTATCTTTTACAGGCCTGGAAGGAGGAAATACTGAGTTTGCAAGATGTATTATCCGACTTTACCTATGGATATTTTGAGCGAATTGGCATGCAATTGGGTAGATGGTTGGAACGAATAGGAGAAATTGATAATGCCTTAATAGTTTACGAAGAATTATTATCCACAGATGCTTTTGAGAGAAGGGTTAGAATTCATCATAAAAGGAAAGAATTCGATCAATCTGTTTTATTAGCTGAAATGGGTTTGGCCTTATCTAATAGTCCGAAATCCAAACATTTTTTTGAAGATTATTTGGAAAAGGATCGAAATAAAAAATCACGTAAGAAAGTAACGCATAAATTAAAAGATTCAGAAATAGTGGAAATTCCTCATGAATTTGAAGGTAGAGTAGAGCAAGGGGTGGCAGAATATTATGAATCTCAGGGTTATCATGCTTTTTTTGTAGAAAATCGCCTATGGAAAGCAATAATGGGATTATGGGGTTGGGACCTATTATTTAACCCTTCAAATAGTGGTTTTCATCACCCTTTTCAAATGGGGCCTTCTCATTTACGTTCTGAATTATTTTCTATGGAAATAAGGGGTCAATTGTTGAAATTATTGGATTCTACAAAATCAAAAGCTACTTTATTAAAAATTATTCATAAAAATAATAAGGAAAATCTAGGTAAATTAAATCCCTTTGTGGACTGGAATAGTCTAGATATTGAACTTATTGAAAGGTTCATTCATGTGGTATCTCTAAAGTCCCTGAAAAGGATTACTCAACTATTTTGGGAAAATTTAGCTGCCCATTCAAAAGGATTCCCAGATTTAGTAGTTTTTTCTGAAAATTGGAAAAAAGTATTTTTTGTTGAAGTAAAATCTCCGAATGACCATCTATCAGCAGTACAATATTTTTGGAATGAAGAATTGAATAAGTCTGGAATTTCAGCAAATATTCTTCGTGTAAAATGGTTAAAATAATTTTGAAATATTAAATATTTTTTGTAATTTTTTACTAGCTCAAACGTTCATTATTCTAGTAATCGCCTTAAAATTGAGCCTTTAAGGTATTTTTTCACCAAAAAATATAATGTTATGAAAGTACATGTGCATGCAATCCACTTTAGTGCGGATAAGAAATTGGTAGAAAGTATTCAAAAAAAGTTAGACAAATTAGACACTTTTTATGATCGAATCATTTCTGGTGAAGTTTATTTAAAAATTGAACAAGGTTTAGGGAAGGTCAAAGAGAAAATGTTAGAAATCAAATTAGCAGTTCCTGGTAAAACCTTATTTGTACGTCAAAAAGCAAATACATTTGAAGAGGCATTAGATGTTGCCCAAGATTC
>CAZVFE010000112.1:0-4421 GCA_964626405.1 uncultured Cytophagales bacterium
ACATCTCCATCATTATGTTCAATTTCTCTTACTTTAAATCCATTCTTTTCTGCCCACATCACATACATTCGAAACAACATGCTTACCCAATCCTGTGATTCTGTTCCTCCTGCCCCTGAGTTTATCTCTAAAACAGCATTCAGATCGTCCCCTTCATTAGACATCATTTTTCTAAATTCTATCCCCTCTAAGCTTTCTTGCAATTTTACCCCTTCCTCATCTACTTCTTCCTCACTTGCCTCCCCTAATTCATAGAATTCCCAAATAGTTTCTAAATCTTCTAATTTGGATTGCAATCCATCCATCCCTTCCACCCAAAATCGCAAACCTCTCAATTCCCTCATCACCGATTCCGCTCTTTCAGGATTATTCCAAAATTCTGGATCGGATGTTTTCGTCTCTAATTCTGAAATGGAATATTTCTTCTTGTCGTAGTCAAAGATACCTCCTCAAAGCCTCTACTCTGGCTTTCAGGTCATTAAACCTGTCTCTTGTCATGTTTTAAAAAATTTTATACAAATATAAGAAATGAACCCTGAACTTCCACAAGCAAAATATTCCTATTACTATCCCTTACTAATTAAAATCTTTCATTAAATGATTTAAAAGTAAATTATCATCTAACTTATTTAATTTACAAGGGAAAAAATTGACTTCTTCAAACCAAAATTATAATTTTCAATTAGGGGAGGTGGGGCATTATTTTTACCCTTAATCAATAAAAAAATTAATTCCTAAAACTTTCTTGGCAAATTCGATAAAATCAAAAATTTAATTTTTTTTATTAAATTTATTTCAGACAAAACTTATTTTAAACCTATAAAACATGAAAACCATGAGAAGATCCATTCTCCTCCTTGGCTTATTCTGCTCTTTTTTCAGCATAAAAGCACAAGAAATTTCAAAAGATTATTTATTATTAATCACCCAAGATTGGAAAGGAGATCGCTTCCCTGATGGTCGACCAAAAGTTTCTGATGAAATTTTAGACCGCATGAAGAACGTAACCTTAGAGGAAGCTTGGGCAGTCCTAAGAAATCATAATTATAAACACCAATACGAAGGAAATTGGCAATTAATCAATCCCGATTCTGTTTTAGTTGGAAGGGCTCTTACTACCACCTTTACCCCCGGAAGACCCGATCTTCAAATTGCCATTGACCAAAAAGGCCATGACCAAGACGGTAGAATAAAATCCCAAAATACATGGGCCCTAGAACTTCTTCAACCTAGGGACGTTTATGTGGTAGACCAATTTGGTGCCTATGAAAATGGCCCTACAGTTGGCGATAATCTAGGAAATTCAATCTTTACCAAAACGGGAAATGGAATCGTATATGATGGAGCTATCCGAGATTTAAATGGTTTAAAAGAAATTGGAGGCTTCACCTCCTTCTTCCGCTCCTATCACCCATCTCATCATCAAAATAACCCAAAAGGAGATCTTAATACTACTTTAATTGGCATCAATCAACCCACCCGTATTGGTGCCGCTACCGTACTCCCTGGGGATATCGTACTTGGTAGAGAAGGTGGCGTAATTTTCATCCCTCCTCACCTCGCAGAAGAAGTGGTAAAAGTCTCCGAAATTGTTCGACTAAGAGATATGTTCGGACATCAAAGACTTCGAGAACAAATCTACACAGCCGGACAAATCGATAACCGTTGGTCCGAAGAAATTGAAAAGGATTTTTCCAAATGGCTAAATTCTCATATCAATGAATTACCTGTAAAACCTGAACAAATCAAGGAAATATTGAAAAATAGAACTTGGTAAATAAACCTATTATCATGAAAAGAAGAAATTTTTTTAAAAATGCAGCCCTAACAACTGCAATGGCTGGCTTACCCTTTTCAAACTATGCAAAAGAACTTGAAACAGCTTTAAATAATGCCCCTAAAAGCTCTGCCCCATCAGATTTAAAAATCACAGATATTAAATGTGGTTATATCCGCGGTGGCCATAGCCTTTTCGTAAAAATTTATACCAATCAAGGGATTGTGGGACATGGTGAGGGGGTAGATGCAACCCCTGGGACCTATCATTTGGTAAAAATGTTGGGACAAAGAATTAAAAATCAAAACCCTTTAAATGTTAACAGATTATTTGAATCTTTAAGAAAATTCGGATTCTTTGAAGGGGCCCAATCTGGTATGTATGTAGCAGTATTGACTGCTATTGAGACAGCTTTATGGGACATCGCAGGCAAAGCTTTGGGAGTACCTGTTTACCAATTATTGGGAGGAAAATTTAGAGATGAGGTCCGTGTTTACATGGATACTGCCCTTTATCAAAGTAAATTGCCAGCTCCAGAGGATTTTGCGAAAGCCGCTCGCGAAGCTGTGGATATGGGTTTTACAGCCGTTAAATTCGATTTGGACCAAGGGAATGATCCAAATAAATATGATAAATTCAATTGGACGGCCAGCCCTGCTGAATTACAAAGAATGTTTAACCAAATGGAGGCAGCAAGAAAAGAAGTTGGTCCGAATATTGATATTTGCGCAGATATGCACGGAAGATATGACGCTATTACAGGTGAAAAGGTTGCAAAAATGCTTGAACCATTAAATTTAATGTGGTTGGAAGAACCCGTACCTGCAGAAAATGCGGATGCATACAAAAAAATCACAGATTCTACTTCAACTCCAATTTGTGCAGGAGAGAATCATTATTTGGCCTATGGATTTAGACCATTGCTAGAAACTGGAGCAGTGGATATCATCATGCCTGACCTCCAAAAATGTGGAGGATTGGGTGAGGGACAAAGAATTGCGAATTTAGCAAATTTATACTACGTTCCTTTTGCACCCCATATGGTAGCCTCTTATTTAGGTGCAATGGCTTGTGCACATGTTTGTGCTTCTGTACCAAATTTCATGATTATGGAATGGCAAATCTATTTCCATAAAGATCCAATGTTCAAAGAAATTGTAAATTTTGAGGGAGATATGGTAGAAAAAAATGGTTTCATAAAGGTAAGAGATACACCAGGAATTGGAGTAGAAATCAATGAAGAAGGAATGAAAAAATATGCAACTCCAGGAATTCCTTTCTTTGAATAATGGGACTTTGCTAATTTAGCCTTATATTTGCACTCTAAAAAAATTAAGAATATTATGTCTCAAGTATACGATTTAGTAGTATTAGGATCGGGTCCAGGTGGATACGTTGCAGCTATTAGAGCTTCACAGTTAGGCTTAAAATGTGCTATCATTGAAAAAGAATCTTTAGGTGGTATATGTTTAAACTGGGGTTGTATCCCTACAAAAGCCCTTTTGAAGTCAGCACAAGTATTTGAATATATCAAACATGCTTCTGATTATGGAATTAATGTAAAAGGAGCTGAGGCTGACTTTTCCGGTGTTATTTCTCGTTCAAGAGGGGTGGCAGATTCTATGTCGAAAGGTGTTCAATTCTTAATGAAAAAAAATAAGATTGATGTCATCATGGGTACAGGAAAAGTGAAGCCAGGAAAGAAAATTGAGGTGACAAGTGCAGATGGAAAGACAGAAATAGTGGAAGGAAAAAATATTATGATTGCCACTGGTGCAAGGGCTAGACATTTACCGAATATACCTATAGATGGAGAAAAGGTAATTGAATATAGAAAGGCAATGTCCTTAGACAAACAACCAAAATCCATGGTTGTAATTGGATCTGGCGCCATTGGAGTTGAATTTGCTTATGTTTATTCAGCAATGGGAACCAAGGTTACTATTGTAGAATATTTACCAAATGTAGTTCCAGTAGAAGATGAAGATGTATCGAAAGAATTAGCGAAACAATACAAGAAAATGGGGATTGAGATCCTAACGAATTCTTCTGTTGAAAAAGTAGATACAAAGGGAAAAGGATGTAAGGTAGAGGTAAAAACACCGAATGGAAATCAGACTATTGAATGTGATGTGGTTTTATCTGCGGCTGGAGTAGTAGCAAATATTGAAAATATTGGATTAGAAGAAGTAGGAATAATTGTTGATAAAGGTAAAATTATCGTAAATGAATGGTATGAAACAAATATGCCAGGTTACTATGCGATAGGTGATGTAACGCCAGGACCTGCACTTGCACACGTAGCATCAGCAGAGGGTATAATTTGTGTTGAGAAAATAGCTGGACATCATACACAGGCCCTAGATTATTCGAATATTCCGGGATGTACTTATTGTACCCCAGAAATTTCTTCTGTTGGTATGACTGAAAAGAAAGCGCTAGAGGCAGGATTAGAAATTAAAGTAGGTAAATTCCCATTTGTAGCATCTGGCAAGGCAACTGCTGCAGGAGCAAGAGATGGATTTGTTAAGGTGATTTACGATGCTAAATATGGTGAATTATTAGGATGCCATATGATAGGCTACAATGTTACTGAAATGATTGCTGAGGCCGTGATGGTTAGAAAACTTGAAAGTACAGCTCA
>CAZVFE010000113.1:0-4356 GCA_964626405.1 uncultured Cytophagales bacterium
AGGACCGTGTTTACGAAATGCTTCAATACCATATTCAGAACAAGTAGGAGAAAACCGACAACTTGATGGTAACCAGGGAGAAATTAAAACCTGATATAGTTTAATTAATAAAATAAATGGACTTCCTAAAATCGCCTTTAAAAATTTCATTAAGAGGATTTTTAAAAATTTAAATGTTTTTGTAATTTACAATTTATAAATCTTATCAGCCTGTGAAATTAAAAAAATATTTAATACCTCTGAGCATTTTAATTTCCTTTGGAGCCATTGCTTTTGGCTTCGCTGATTACCCCACCACCAAGAATTATGAAACAAATAAAATTGATAGTCTAAATAATCAATTTGATCCAGAACTTTCAAAATTAAAGTCCAATCAACTGGATACTTTTTTTAATAATTTACAAAAAACTTATAGATTTAACGGAAATGTATTGGTTTCTCAATACGGCCATATCATTTATAAGAAATCTTTCGGCTTCTCAAACATTAAGTCAAAAGATAGTCTTGAAATAGACAATAGCTTCCAACTAGCCTCTATTTCAAAGCAATTTACAGCTGTAGCAATTTTGCAATTAGTAGACCAAGGAAAAATAAAATTAGATGAATCCATCAAAGCCTATATCCCTAATTTTCCTTATTCTGCAGAAATAACTATTAGATCCCTTTTAAGTCATAAATCAGGCCTGCCAAATTATATTTATGTATTTGATAAAATTATCGACAAGAGAAAGCCTTTAACAAATCAACAGGTTGTCAATTTATTTATTAAACATAAACCAGCAATTGCCTATAGACCAAATACAAAATTCAATTATTGCAATACAAATTATGCCTTATTAGCCTTTATTGTAGAAGATATAGCGAAAAAACCTTTTGATATTTATGTAAAGGAAAATATCTTCGAACCTCTGGAAATGAAAAATTCCTTCGTATATAACCCCTCCTCTCCTGAACAATTAGAACATTCCGCCAATGGTTATATCCTACGTGGTGGAAGATTATATAATGCCGGATTCGACCATTTAGACGGAGTAATGGGAGATAAAGGAATCTACTCCACTGTTGAAGATATGTATAAATGGGACCAAGGTTTAATTCAAGGTAAAATAGTCTCTAGAGATTTACTAAAAGAAGCTTTTACTCCGCAACATACCACCCCGAAAGTTTTAACTTCAAATTATGGATTAGGCTGGAGATTAAAAAAATTACCCAACGATGAGTGGCTAACCTACCATACTGGATGGTGGCATGGATTCAAAAATTATTATCTTCATAATGAAGAAGATAATTCTTCAATAATAATATTAGGAAATATTGCAGGACATGCCCTAACCAAACTTAAATATGCACAATCCATTCTTTACCCTGAGAAAAAACAATACTTCATTGGGGATGAAGAGGAATAAATTTTTAACACCATGAAAAAAATCATCTTTATTTTTACCTTGGTTATTATTGGAAATTTTAACCTAATCGCACAAAACGAAATTGAAGATATAAGATTCACGCTAAATCAATATATCAAAGGATTAAAAGAGGGCAATAAAAATCTTTTGACAGATGTTTTTGATAATTCAGCAATACTTAAATCCATTAATTTAAATAATGGAAGTATTCAAAATTTCCCGGTCCAAAATTTTATTTCATCTACACCTTCTGGAGGTATTAAAATAGAGGCAGAAATAAAAAACATTTCCTTTGCAGGTTCGTCTGGGCAGGCTGTAGTAGAATTATCCTTTGCTACTTTCAAATATATTGACCTACTCTCTTTATTAAAGGTAAATGGGGATTGGAAAATTGTTGCAAGGGTGTTTTCTAGAACGGAATTAAATGAATCAGTTGTTTCAAGTAGCACTGAAAATACTAATTCTACTTCCAAAAAGCCAATATCCAATTCAGCCCCAGTAAAAAAGGCCGCTCCTAAACCGAAAGCAAAAGTAGACGATGATGGTTGGTAGTATTACCAATAAATAGGTCCTTTACCCAAGTATTTTTCAACAATCGGCTTGTAATAAGGCTTCAATTCCTCATAATTTGGAACTTCAGGAGATTTCGTATATAAATCATATTGATTGAAATCCTTGATCCATTCCATATATTGTTGATCTTTTTCGGTCATTAAACGTTTGTAAGATCCCCCTGTATGCCAAGGATAAAAAGAATGATAACGAATCATAACCATTCCCTCCTCGGGAATCTTATTTTCTTTATGATTCATCAAGACTTGATATAAATATTCATCATGCCCCCAGGCTAAATCCACATTATCTAAACCACAACCTTCCTCATAAATTCCTAATTCGGTATTGAATTTTCCATTTTTCATATCCGAATTTAAGGCATTGAATTCTGGATAAACACAGGTATCAGGAAGTGCACATCCTACCACAAAAACATCTCCTACCAAACCCCATTGTTCAGCTTGAGAGGTTCCATCTTCATCTGAACCAAATAAATACATGGCTTTCCCTAAATCATGTATCAAACCCACTAATTGCATCCAATCTGGCCTTCCATCTTTTCTTATCCCCTCTGCTGACTGCAATAAATGGATGATATTGGGCATATTTAAATCCGGATCACTCACATCTATTAAAGCATTTAGTTTATCCATCATGTCCCAAAGGTCCATTGGACGTTCAAAGGTTAAATATTTCTTTTTCATCCTTTGAACATAATCATAGGTCTGGTTCATTCGCATTTTTCTATAATGCTCCTTTACTGCAGCAGTAATATCTCCCTGCTCGTAATTCCTGAATTCTGATTTTTCCTTAACAAATGTTTCCATGAGGTAATAAGCTAAATTTGAAACGAAATTTACCGATTTTTTTTAAATAAAATTTATAAAGGTTCAAATTATTTCTGTAAGAAATACATAGCAATCACTCCTACAAGCATTAGAGTGCCTAAAATAAAAAAGATATTAGGATTTTGTATCGGAATGGAGTTTTCACTTAAACTTGCTTGAAATGGATCTTCAGGTGTATACCTAACTTTTACTTCTTCACCTACCTCAACCTTCTCGGAATATCCTTTTTCAACTTCTCTTCGAAACTCATTGCCATTTACATAATAGGAAATAATCGGAAAATAAATTGGGAATCTACCAGAATGATCGTCCCTCGCATACCGTCTAGAAATCTCAACAATTCTTCCCATTGTAATTTGAGACCTCTTTATCCATGTTTTACGCTTATCCCATAAGAATAATCCAATGGCAAGGAGAATAAGGGAAATAATAATAAATAGTGCCAAAAAAAGTTCAATACTTCCTTTGAATTCACCACTTGGTACCCCAGAAATTAATAGTACTCCTAATTTGGACATTCTTAATTTGAAAAATTTCTACAAAAAAAATAAGAATTGTGTTGATTATCAAGTGTTTAAAATAGTCATAAAAATTACCTTTAGGATAAAAATGAATGCTTTTTTTAGAAAAAATATGTTTTTATTTCAAAACAAGGTTAAAAAAAATCAATTATTTAAGAAATAATTGAAAAATAAGAGGAAACAAGATTTTTTAAAATACATTTAGGCTAAAAAAATATTTAGTTTTTTTTTAAAATTATTCTTAAATTTTTAAAAAATTATCCCTCAATACCTAAAAAATGAAAAATCAAATAAGAATTCAATTGATGTTCATGATGTTCTTGCTTTTTTTTAGCTGGGGATCATGGTATGGACAAATGAGTAAATACCTTCTTAATGGATTAGGCGCATCCGGCGACCAAGTAGGCAATGCATACCTTACCTTTTCTATAGCATGTATCATTGCGCCTTTTATAATTGGGCTAATAGCCGACAGGTATTTTGCTGCCCAAAAGGTATTAGGATTTTTAAATATTCTTTCCGCAATTATCTTATATTTTTTAATTCAAGTAAAAGATCCCAATTCATTTTTCTGGTATATTTTAGCCTATACAATCACCTTTGCACCTAACCTAGCCTTGGTCAATTCCATCGCTATGCGACAAATGGAAAATCCTGGGAAAGAATTCCCTGCCATTCGGGTAACAGGGACAATCTCCTGGATAATTGTGACCAATATTATAGGATACCTAAATATAGGTGGGGAGGCAACCATCTTTACCATTTCCATGATTACATCATTCCTATTAGGAATCTATGCCTTTTTTCTTCCTGATACCCCCCCGAAAAAATCTGAAAATAAAGACATACAAGAAATTCTTGGTCTCAATGCCTTAAAATTATTGAAAAATCGCTCATTTTTAATATTTTTCATTTCTTCCATTTTAATTTGTATACCCCTTTCCTTTTATTTCGCCTTAGCAAACCCTTCTCTCACCGCTTCGAATATGTCGAATGTGGAAAATAAAATGTCGCTCGGACAAGCCT
>CAZVFE010000114.1:0-4308 GCA_964626405.1 uncultured Cytophagales bacterium
ATATAAAAGTAGTTTAATAAAATAAGATTTCAAAATCTATGGACTTTATAGAGGAATTGCTAATGTTCCTATTCAAACAGCTTATCCAAATTTTTTGTCTTGATTTCTTCCTGATCCAATTCTAAGAATTCTTCCCAAAAAGTATTCTCTGGTACTGCAGCCTTGCAAATGATATTTTCCTTTTTTATCGGATGCTCAAAAAATAATCTTCTAGCATGTAAATTAATACTTGCATCCGGATTTGCACGGTCATATCCATATTTTAAATCCCCTCTAATCGGACAACCCATTGCTGCTAATTGAACCCTGATTTGATGGGGACGTCCCGTTACGGGTTCTACCTCTATTAAATGAAATTTATTTAAGGTACCAATGTATTTATAATATAATTCAGCTTTTTGCGCTCCATCCTTTGGTTCGTCATAAGCTGAAGTAATATTTCGTTTTTCATCTTTTACCAACCAATGAGTTAGCTTTCCCTTTAAATCTTTTGGTCTTCTCCTCGTTATAGCCCAATAGGTTTTCTGAATATTTCTTCTCCGAAATAATTCACTCATTCTTTCTAATCCTTTAGAGGTTCTAGCAAAAACCACTAAACCACTGACTGGTCTGTCTAAACGATGAACAGGATGTAAAAATACCTCCCCTGGCTTATCATATTTCTCCTTGATATAATCTTTGAGAATATCCGTCAGAGTACGATCTCCTGTTGAATCTCCTTGTACTAATAATCCCGCTCTTTTATTGACAATCAAAAAATGATTGTCTTCATAGACAACATGGAAGTCTTTATTGTTTTTTTTCATTTTACTGGCAATTTTTACAAATTCCTTGAATCAATAAATTGATTTCGGAGCTTTTATATCCTTTGGGAAGGTTAATTTTTGGAATGATTAAATCATCAAAACATACGGTTTGCTCACATTTCTCACATTTAAAATGAACATGATCATGATGATGATTATTTTCATGGGTAACACAGGTATCGTTGCAAAGGGCAAATTTAGCTCCTCCTACATCATCCAGAACTTTATGGATAATTCCGGCAGTTTGAAAAGATTTTAAGGTTCGATAAATAGTAACTTTATCAAATTTTTCAATCAAATCATTCTCTAAATCAGCATAAGATAGGGCATATTTAGACCTTTTAAAACAGTCTAAAACTGCTAATCTACAGGGAGTCTCCCTTAAATCATGTGATTTTAAATTAATTGAGCTCATGAATTTCTCCTAGACTTTCCGTCTGCAATTTTACCATTTTTTGATAAATTCCTGCCTTTTTCTTCATTAAATTTTCGTGAGTACCCATTTCAACAATGGAACCTTTTTCAATCACAATGATTTTATCAGCATTTCGAATAGTAGATAATCGGTGAGCAATTATTAAACTTGTTCTATTTTTTAATAATTTTTCCAGAGCATCTTGAACAAGTTTTTCAGATTCAGAATCTAAAGCACTTGTTGCTTCATCCAATAATAATAATTTTGGGTCCTTTAATATTGCTCTTGCAATTGCTACCCTTTGTTTTTGTCCACCCGATAATTTTATTCCCCTTTCTCCCACGGTTGTTTCCCATTTTTCAGGGAAGGATTCTATAAATTCTTTGGCATTTGCAAGCTCTGCTGCACGCATGATTTCTTCATCACTTGCCTCAGGATTTCCATAGGCAATATTTTCTTTGATAGATCCTCCAAATAAAATCACCTCCTGAGGAACCAAGGCCAATTGTTTTCTCCAAGATATCTTATTATACGCTTCAATATCTCTTCCATTAATACTAATCTTTCCGGTGTCTGGCTGATAGAAACGCATCATTAATTGAATAATCGTAGATTTCCCTGCCCCTGATGCACCCACCAAGGCAACCTTTTCGCCTTCTTCAATACTGAAATTGAAATCGTTTATGACCTTTGAATTTTTCCTTGAAGGATAATGAAACGAAATATTTTTAAATTCAATTTTCCCAAATTCAATGTTTTCATTTAAATTTTCATCGGTATCAATTTCAGATTCATCATTCAATATTTCAATGATTCGTGAGGATGACCCGATCGTTCTTTGTATTTGAGCATATAGGTCTCCTAGGCCCCCAATGGAACCACCGATAAAAATGGTATAAAAAATGAAAGTTAATAAATCGGCTAAAACGATTTCTCCTGAGTCTACTAATTGTGAACCATACCATACAACACCCACAATTCCCCCAAAAAGGGCAAAAATCACAAAACTAACAAATCCTCCTCGTAGATAGGCTGCTTTCAAGGCATGGTTAACAACATTTTGAAGAGAATCAGTATATTTTTTTATTTCTGTTTTCTCAGAGGTAAAGGCCTTCACTACAGAAATTTGTTGGAATGATTCCTCTACAATGATATTTGAATTTGCTAATTCATCTTGGGTATCTTTGGAAATTTTTCTTAATTTTCTTCCAAAAAGAAATGCCAAACCTACCAAAAGAGGGAAGGTGGCAATCATAAATAAGGTTAATTTCCAAGATAAATAAATGATTAATCCTATACCCCCAACAAGTGTAAAAACCTGACGAAAGAATTCTGCTATTGTAGTGGATAAAATGTCTCGTAATTGGGTAACGTCTGAGGAAATTCGACTCATCATTTCGCCTACTCTTCTTTTTTCAAAGATTTCCATCGGAAGCGTAATGATTTTATTAAATAAACGAAGGCGAACATCCCTCATGGAATATTCTGATACCTTTGAAAAGGTATAAATTCGTGCAAAGGAAAGTATAGCTTGAATACTTAAAACTCCAAAAAAGAATAGTGTTACCTGGTTGATTTGGTATTTTGACTGCCCCTCAATCACTCGCGTCATTTCACCAATTAATAAGGGGAATGAAAGCGTAGTTAGATTGGAAAGTACTAAAAATATTAGTCCGAATATAAAGAGAGTTTTATAAGGATAAATAAAAGAAAAGATTTTAAGGACTTTTTTTGCCCCATCCTTGCTGACTTTTACTTTATCTTTTTCCTCTACTTGTGCTCCAAAACGTTCTGACCTTTTTGCCATAATTTATTGGTTTGGCCTATAGCCTGATTCTCTAAAAAGTTTATTTATATCCGTTTCTATCATTAAATCCTGGATTTTCCTCTCAGGATGATTTTTCATGTAAGATTGAATAATTCTATATCCTAACCATCTTCCAATGGATCCAGGGCATTCAGGACCGATTTCTAAGGTTTTCGGCCTATCTCCCATGTATTTTGTTTTTGTTAGTTCATCTTCCTTATATAACAATGAATTTTTTATAAAATGTTCCCAAATGATGGATTCAAATTTTTCTGATTCTTGTATTTCCTTAGAAGTATAGCCAAATAAGGTGCTATCCGCAATATTTGGTAGGGTTTCTTTAACGAAAAAATAATTTTTCCCTGCCCAAATCATATCTCCTAATAAGTTTACATTGCTTTTTTTATGTTTATTGAATAATCCGGCATATTCCAAAATAACCTGACTTACCATAGCTTTTGGGGAATATTTTCTAAGTTGGTAAGAATATAATTCCTGAGGAAGGAATTTCCCTTTTTCACCCATATAATAATCCAGGCCAATCACAAGGCTTGAATCATTAATTAGAAGGGCTGGTGATGAGAAGTTTCCACCACCTCCAAATCCAGTAAATAGGGTATAGATTTTTGGAATTTCATTTTCTGGATATAGGGTTTTTATTCTGCCTAAAGCATTTAATAAATCCTTTTCCCATTCCTTATTTCCGAAGAATTCTGGTTGCTGGGATTGTAAATAAAATTCCTTGAGATTTTCATTTAAGGTCATGGAATAAAATGCATCCGAAAAAATATGCAAGTTATTTGAATCTATAAGAAAATAGGCATTGGCCATTGGATAATGGTTCGTCAATGTCTTTTGAATATCCATCATATTTTGGGCATGGAATAGGCTATCATCCAAACGAATGATTTCTTTATTCAAATCAGTTATTGCAATTTTTTCTCTTTCATTTGAACAAGAAAAAATGAATAAAATGATTCCTAAGCTCCAAAATAATTTTAATCTCATTTATAAGATTCTAAAACTTTGTACAATGCGTTCAATTTAGATTCGGTATCTGCGAGTTTTTGTTTTTCTCTTTCTACCAATTCAGGTTTTGCATTTTGAACGAATTTTTCATTGGATAATTTTCCTAAAACAGATTTTTTAAATCCTTCTAAATAGGCAATTTCCTTTTTTGCATTTTCATAAGCTTCCTCTGGATCAATTTCTAATTTTAAAGGAATATGGAAAGTATGGTTTTTCACCACGAAGGTTTGTGCTCCATCCACTTTCTCATT
>CAZVFE010000115.1:0-4277 GCA_964626405.1 uncultured Cytophagales bacterium
CTGCTAGTATGGTAGTAAAAATATAAATTGAAATTGTTTTCAATCCAATTCTACCCAAGGAACTTACATCAGACAGACCAGTTACTCCACCAATTACTGAAAATAATACCAAGGGAATGGCAATCATTTTAAGTAGGGAGATAAATATATTTCCAAAAGGAAGGATAAAATCAGTGGTAAATTGACTTAAACCCCATAAACTAGATAAAATAGCCCAAATTATTCCAAGGACTAAACCAATAATAATTTTATAATGAAAGGGTAGAGATTTCATAGTTAGGAGGTTTTATTTTGAGGAGGGAAAAGGAAAGAGTGAAGAGTGAAGAGGGAAAAGGGAAGAGTACTTATTCACTTTTCACTATTCACTCCTCACTCATCAATTATGCATGTTTTAATAATGCTTCAGAAAGAACGGATTTTGGAATATTTCCTCCAACCAATCTTTCTTTCATTTCGCCATTTTTGAATACCATTAAAGTAGGTATTGAACGAATACCCAAGGAAGCAGGAACTGCAGAGTTCTCATCTACATTCATTTTAGCTACAATTGCTTGTCCTTGAACATCTCCTGCTAATTCTTCAACAACAGGTCCAATCATCTTACATGGTCCACACCATTCAGCCCAAAAATCTACTAATACAGGAGTATCAGAACCGATTAACTCTTGAAAATTGGCATCAGTTGCCTCTACATAGTTTGCCATTTGATAAAATTTAAATTTATGATAATTTGATTTCAATATCGGAAATTTTTTCCAAAGATTTTAAAAGGTTTTTATTAATATTTACCTGTTTTGTTCTTGCCAAAAAATCCAACTTTATTTTTTCTTTATAATCAATAACCTCAAATAATAATTTTTTGTTCCCTTTATTTTGATCTATCGTTTTTTCTAATCTTTCTAATAATTCCAAATTCAAGCTATCGGTACTTATTTTTATTTTCACTTCATTTGAATTATCCTCTAAAACCTCTGATAAAAGTTGAATAGATTGAATTTTAAACGACATTTCTGTGGAATTTCTAAATCTTGGTTGCATGGAACCTTGAATATAAATTAATCTATCTTGTGCTATATATTTTTCAAATGCAATAAAATCTTTTCCAAATAGGGCAAATTCATGGCTATCTGAAAAATCTTCAATACTAAAAATCATGAACTGATTCCCATTTGCTGAAGTTCTAACTTGAACCTTGGAAACGATTCCGGCAATTTTTTGAACAGATCCATTTCTTGATTCCAATTCCTTTAAATTAGAATTACAAAAGGTTTTAATTTCATAGCGATACTCATCTAGAGGATGTCCTGAAATATATACACCAACAACTTCTTTTTCAAACTTCAATTTTTGAATTATATTCCATTCTGGAATATCTGGAACGGTGGGTTGTGCGAGGGTATTTCCCATTATTTCTTCCCCAAATAACGAAATTTCATAGGTTTGTTTCGATTCAGATGCCTTGGAACCAAACCGAACCAATTTTTCAATAAAGGTAGTTTTATCCTCATCTTCATGGAAAAACTGTGCCCTATTAAATTCTCCTAAATTATCTAAAGCCCCAGCTAAAGCGAGCGATTCAATATTCTTTTTGTTTACGGTTCGTGAGTTTACACGGGTAACAAAATCGTAGATATCTTTATACTGACCATTTTTAGAACGTTCTTCCATTATACTTTCCACTGCCGCATCTCCAACACCTTTAATGGCACCCATTCCAAATCGAATACCCTTATCAGTAACGGTAAACATTCTATCGGATTCATTGACATCTGGCCCCAATAGAGGAATCCCCATTCTCTTACATTCCTCCATGAAGAAGGTGATTTTATCAATATTCCCCAAGGAATTTGATAAAACGGCAGCCATAAATTCATTTGGATAATTAGCCTTTAAATATCCTGTTTGATAAGCCACAAAGGCATAACATGTAGAATGGGATTTATTAAAAGCATACTGAGCAAATGCTTCCCAGTCTGTCCAAACCTTATTTAATTTATCTTCGGGATGGCCATTTTCTTTACCTCCTTCAATAAATTTACCCTTCATTTTATCAATTACCTCACGAATTTTCTTTCCCATAGCCTTTCGAAGCACATCCGCATCACCCTTTGTAAAATTTCCGATTTTTTGGGAAAGTAACATTACTTGCTCTTGGTAAACGGTAATTCCGTAGGTATCCTCCAAATATTCCTCCATTTCTGGAAGGTCATAGATGATGGGTTCATGACCATGCTTTCTGGCAATATAATTCGGTATATATTCCATAGGACCTGGCCTAAAAAGAGCATTCATTGCAATTAAATCTGAGAATCTATCGGGTTTTAAATTCTTCAAATGTTTTTGCATACCAGCTGATTCAAACTGAAAGGTTCCATTTGTCTCAGCTTTTTGGTATAATTCATAGGTTTTTTGATCATCTAGAGGAATATTATCTAAATCAATATCAACTCCGTGATTCTTTTTAATAAGACGCAAGGCCTCTTTTAATATTGAAAGAGTTTTTAAACCTAAAAAGTCCATTTTTATTACCCCTGCATCCTCAATTACTCCTCCATCATATTGAGTAATCAATAAATTAACATCTTTATTGGTAGCTACTGGCAAAATATCTTTTAAATCAGAAGGAGCAATAATAATTCCAGCTGCATGGATACCCGTACCTCTCACAGACCCTTCTAATACCAATGCTTCTTCTAATACTTTGGACTTAAGAGAGTTTTCTTCTTTAATTTCTCTTAATTTCTTTACATCTTCTATTTCATCAGCTTGCAATCCTTCTTTTTGCACTAGAGAACCATCTCCTGTTAAAGGGGCTCCAAAAATTCTTTTTAATGTGATCTTTGGTTTATCTGGAACAAGTTTGGCTAATTCATTTGAATCGGAGAGAGGTAAATCTAATACTCTGGCAACATCCTTTATAGACATTTTTGCTGCCATGGTTCCGTAGGTAATAATATGTGCTACTTGTTCTTTTCCATATTTATCAACTACATAATCAATTACCTTTTGTCTACCTTCATCATCAAAGTCCGTATCAATATCGGGTAATGATTTTCTATCTGGATTTAAAAAACGTTCAAATAGAAGGTTATATTTAATAGGGTCTATGTTGGTAATTCCTAAACAATAAGCAACAACAGAACCAGCAGCAGAACCACGTCCTGGACCAACAAATACGCCTAAATCTTTTCCTGCATTGATAAAATCTGCAACTATTAAGAAATAACCAGCAAAACCCATGGTTTTAATCGTATGGATTTCAAATTTTATTCGATCTTCAACTATTGCATCAATTTCTTTATATCTCTCTCTTGCACCTTCCCACGTTAAATGCTCCAAATAATCATCTTGAGAGGCAAATTCTTTTGGAATCTTAAAATTAGGAAGCATTACATCCTTTTTTAATTCCAAAGTCTCTACTTTTCCCACAATTTCATTGGTATTATCAATTGCTTGAGGGATATGAGACCATAATTGGGTCATTTCCTGAGTATTCTTGAAATAAAATTGGTCGTTATAAAAGGCAAAACGCTTTCCTCTTAAATCTTCATCTCCTTCTATATCTTTATAAGTAGGGGTAGACTGTTTTTCACCGGTATTAATACATAGTAAAATATCATGTGCATTACTGTCCTTCTGATCCAAATAATGGCTATCATTGGAGGCAATTACCTTTACATTATGCTTTTGTGCAAATTTTAATAAGGTTTCATTTACTATCTGCTGTTCTGGAATTCCATGATTCTGTACTTCGATATAATAATCCTCACCAAATAAATCTAACCACCATTTAAATTCTTTTTCTGCTTCCTCTTCTCCAGATTTTAGAATAGTCTGAGGAACTTTGGCACCTAAACAGCAGGTAGTGGCTATCAAGCCCTCTGAATGCTTAAGGACTAATTCCTTATCTATTCGAGGATATTTTGAATACATCCCTTCGATATATCCTAAGGAACATAATTTTACTAAATTTTGATATCCAGTAGGATTTTTAGCCAAAAATAATTGATGAAACCTTTTGTCTTTTTTCTCCTTTGTAAAACTTTGTTGATGTCTATCTTCAACCAAGTAAAACTCACATCCTACAATGGGTTTTATCCCATTTTTTGTAGCTTGAGAAACAAATTGAAATACTCCAAACATGTTTCCATGATCTGTTATGGCTACAGCAGGCATATTATCCTCCTTAGCCTTTTTGATCATGGCGGCTATATTAGAAGCACCATCTAAAAGGGAAAATTGCGAATGATTATGTAAATGTGAAAATTGCATAGTAA
>CAZVFE010000116.1:0-4269 GCA_964626405.1 uncultured Cytophagales bacterium
GCGGGAAAAACTACCTTTACCGCAGCATTGGTTAAAGCAATGGGAAGCTTGGATGCGGCTTCAAGTCCGACTTTTTCCTTAATCAATGAATATGCCCTCGAAAATGGGAGTGTTATTTATCATTTTGATTTATATCGAACCAAAAACCTACAGGAAATTGTGGATTTGGGAATCTATGATTATTTGGATTCTGGGGATCTTTGTATAATCGAGTGGCCATCTAAAGGTGAAAAACTTTGGGATATTCCACACCTTTTAATTAAATTGTCTATAAATACAGATAAAACAAGAAACATTTCAATTGAATCAAAAAACTAAATTTAGGTGTGACTTCTATTTACGATATGATTTCTGATTCTAGTTTAATGCCCCAAGAGGCCATGATTTGGAACAAAACAAATGCTAAAAAACTAGAGATTGGTTTACCAAAAGAGAAAAATACAAATGAAAAAAGGGTTATTCTTTCTCCAAAATCCGTGCAATTAATCGTTAACAATGGGCATGAGGTTTGTATTCAAAAAGGATTGGGAATACCTGCTGGCTTTCTAGATAACGAATATGTATTAGCGGGGGCTACCATTGCAGACTCCGACAAAGAAATTTTCTCCAAGGCGATGGTTATGCGCCTTAGTCCTCCGAATATTGATGAAATAAAGCATTTAAAACCAGAGACAAGTTTGATTACTTGTATGTCGAAATATTTAATCGATTCTGAAATTGTTGATGCACTAAATAAAAAAAGGATTTCAGCAGTGGGTTTGGATTGGGTTGAAGACAATGCAGGAGGTTTCCCTTTTACTAAAATGATGGGTGAAATTGTCGGACAATTACTTTTACCAATTGCAACGGAAATCATGAGTTCTAATCCGAAAAGTCCGATTTTATTAGGGAATGTAACTGGTGTTCCACAGAAGAAATTAGTGATTTTAGGGGCTGGAAATGTAACTCAAATTTTAATTAAACATGCCTTTCCATTAGGGTTAAATATAGAAGTTTTCGATAAAGATATTTATAAATTACAACGATTAAAGCAGGAACTTAATTTACCATTAAGTACACAGGTGATTGATTCTGAAAATTTACCCTTAGCGATGCAATCGGCTGATTTAATTATTGGAGCCCTTCGATCTGAAAGTGGAATCACCCCTTGTATTGTCACGGAGGAAATGGTTTCAAGTTTAAATCCAGGCACTTTAATTATGGATATTTGTATTGATCAAGGAGGATGTTTTGAGACTTCTGAGATTACCAATTTATCCAATCCTACTTTTGAAAAATATGGAATCACGCATTATTGTGTACCAAATATTGCCTCAAAAGTAGCCCAAACAGCTTCCTTAGCAATTTCTAATTTATTAACCTCTTTTATCTTAAAAACTGGAAAAACTGGAGGTGTTGAAGAAATGATTTGGCAAGGAAAGTCTTTTATGAAAGGAATTTATTGTTTTGGAGGTTATGTAACCAATAAAAATGTTGCTAAAATTTTAGGCATACAGTCCAAAGACATTCAATTATTATTAATGCGAAAAGGTTAATTTACTATTCAGTTTCCTCCAAGTCCTCAGGATATGGAATGAAAAGAAAATTGGTAAAATCTCCATCTATCACGAATAAACAAGCATATTCATTAATATCCTTATAATGTTGAATAAATAATTCCTTATTTTCCTCAGCAACTAATTGCCTTTGTAAAAATTCTTCTAAAAAGGAAGCTCTATAATACCAAGTATTGCCTTCAATCTCATTCATTCCGATTAATAAAGATCCAATTTCCAAATCTTTTCTGGATACAACAAAAACAGGAAATTCTGAAAATCCTCGTGCCTTAATCTGATAGGCAGCATTTTTTATTACGGATCCTACCTTTAAAAAATCTGTTGAAATTAACCCCAAATACTTCCCATTGAGTTCAGGACTATTTGGGGCATTAGACATCGCTTGATAATCTTCGATCATTTATTAAAGATTTAATTTTTTGAATTCTCACTCTTCACTCTTCACTCTTCACTATTAATCAATCATCACGTTTCCAAAAGTAAATTTACCATCTTTATCTAAATCAAGCACAATGATTTCATCTTTTTTAATATTTCCAGCAAGTAATTCTTTAGACAAAATATTTAAGACTTCTCTTTGAATCAGTCTTTTTAAAGGCCTAGCTCCAAAAATTGGATCATAACCTTCCTCAGCCAATTTCTCAATAGCCTCATTAGAAGCCTCTAAATCCACATGTTGTTCCTTAAGTCGTTTCTGAATTTGTTTGAATTGAATTTCAAGAATCTTCTTCATATGTTCTTTATTCAATGGTTCAAACATAATAATTTCATCTACTCGATTTAGGAATTCAGGACGTACGGATTGTTTTAGTAAGGCCATAACCTCCTCTTTGGTTTTATCAATAATTAAGTGATTATTCCATCCTTCCATCTCACCTAAATTCTCTTGAATGATATGAGACCCAATATTGGAAGTCATGATGATAATCGTATTTTTAAAATTAGCAACACGACCTTTATTGTCAGTCAATCTTCCTTCATCTAAAACCTGAAGCATGGTATTCCATACATCTGGATGAGCCTTTTCGATTTCATCTAATAAGACAACTGAATAAGGTTTCCTTCTAACTGCCTCGGTTAATTGTCCTCCTTCATCATAACCAACATAGCCCGGAGGCGCACCAATTAATCTGGAAACGGTATGTTTTTCTTGGAATTCAGACATATCTATTCGAATTAAGGCTTGCTCATCATTGAATAAATATTCTGCCAAAGCCTTTGCAAGTTCCGTTTTACCAACACCGGTTGTTCCAAGGAAAATAAAAGAACCTATAGGCTTTTTTGGATCTTGTAGGCCAGCCCTTGATCTACGAACTGCATCGGATACAGCCGCAATCGCTTCTTCTTGTCCTGCTACTCTTTTATGCAATTCACTTTCCAAATGAAGCAATTTTTCTACTTCCGTTTGAAGCATTTTGGTCACAGGAATACCCGTCCACTTTGCTACAACTTCGGCAATATTCTCAGCAGAAACTTCCTCCTGAAGCATTCCTCCTGAATTTTCTTTGGCTTTTAACTGAAATTCTTTTAGCTTATTTTCAGCCTCCACCAATTTCCCATATCGAAGTTCAGCAACTTTTCCATAATCTCCCTGACGTTCTGCTTGTTCTGCCTCCAATTTTATTTTATCGATATTTTCCTTTTCAGATCGAATACCCTCTAAAACAGCTTTTTCAGCATTCCATTGAGCCATTAATGCAGTTTTCTTTTCATTTAATTCTGCTAATTCTAAAGAAATTATTTTTTCTTTTTCAGTATTTTTTTCTCTTCGAATAGCTTCCCGTTCAATTTCCAACTGCATAATTTTTCGTTGAATATCATCAATTTCCTCTGGAACAGAATCTATTTCCAAGCGCATTTTAGCTGCCGCTTCATCCATTAAATCGATAGCTTTATCTGGCAAGAATCGGTCAGAAATATAACGATTGGATAATTCAACCGCAGCAATTACGGCATCATCTTGAATTCTCACCCCATGATGCAATTCATATTTATCTTTGATTCCACGTAGGATCGAAATAGCATCTGCAACATCAGGCTCTTCCACCATAACGGCTTGAAATCTTCGTTCTAAAGCCTTATCTTTTTCTACATATTTTTGATATTCCTTAAGAGTTGTGGCTCCTATCGCATGTAATTCGCCACGCGCCAATGCCGGTTTTAATAAATTCGCAGCATCCATCGCACCTTCACCTCCTCCTCCTGCACCTATTAAGGTATGAATTTCATCAATAAATAAAACTATCTCTCCAGCAGAATCAGTTACTTCCTTAATTACAGCTTTTAATCTCTCCTCAAATTCCCCCTTATATTTAGCACCAGCAACCAATAATCCCATATCCAAAGACATAATGATTTTTGATTTCAAATTCTCCGGCACATCACCAGATATAATCCTTTGGGCTAAGCCTTCAATTATCGCTGTCTTTCCCACTCCTGGTTCCCCTAATAGAATCGGATTGTTTTTAGTTCTTCTAGAAAGAATTTGAAGAACACGACGAATCTCTTCATCACGACCAATTACGGGATCTATTTTCCCTAATTGGGCTAATTCATTTAAATTTTTTGCATACTTAGCCAAAGATTGATAAGTACCCTCTGCATGTTGATCATTCACCTTTCTATTTCCTCTTAATTTTTTAATAGCCTCTAATACAATTTTCTTTTCTAAACCGAATTTCTTTAATTCATCGGCAGTCGTATCTTTTCCCTC
>CAZVFE010000117.1:0-4154 GCA_964626405.1 uncultured Cytophagales bacterium
CACGTTCTGAATTTGATCCTTTTTCACGCAATATGGCTGCTTTTGGACGAGCTCCATTAGATATTTCTGGTAATTTCCCATCAAATTTTTCCGGGAAACGATAATTTAATGGTTGTAATTTATAATTTTCAAATCTTTCTCTTGCTTTATTATTCGATGTTTGTTTTGAATCTAATAAATAGGATGTTTTAAACCATATATCTCTTAAATCTTCAACGGATAAATTTAATTCAGTTTGGAAGTTCTTTACCTTAATCTGTCCAACCGAAGCTACCTCCCCAATTTTTACGGCCTTAATACCTGCCTCTTCAATTTGCTTTTCAGATTTTGAATCCTTTGCCTGAATCAATAGGCCCGAATTCTCAGAAAATAAAACCTTTATTAGGTCTTCCTCACCCAATCCACTTAAATCTATATTCGCACCTAAATGATTATCCGCAAAACAAATTTCAAGAATTGTTGTAATCAATCCTCCTGAACTAATATCATGTCCCGCTGCGATATGACCATCACGTATTAAATCTTGAACTTTATTAAAACAAATCTTGAAGAATTCAGGATCTAGAATATCCGGCACCTCTGTACCAACAGCATTTAATACTTGTCCAAACGATGAACCTCCAAGTTTAAACTTATCCTGAGATAAATTTACATAATAAATGGCTCCTCCATTTTTGTCTAATAATGGTTCAACCACCTTTGTAAAATCATTGCAATGTGCCACAGCAGAAATAATTACTGTTCCAGGGGCAATCACATCTCCATCTGGATATCGCTGTTTCATTGATAATGAATCCTTACCTGTTGGGATATTAATTCCCAATTGAATAGCAAAATCTGAAACTGCCTCCACCGCTTCATATAATCTCGCATCCTCTCCTGGATTATTGCATGGCCACATCCAATTAGCAGACAAAGACACAGATTTTAATTTATCTTCCAAAGGAGCCCAAATTATGTTTGTCAGAGATTCTGCTATACTATTTCTACTTCCAGCGGCTGCATTTACCAAGGCCGAAACAGGACTATGCCCAATGGCAGTTACAACTCCTTCCACCCCTCTATAATCTAAAGCCATTACTCCACAATTATTTAAGGGCAATTGAAGTGGCCCAATACATTGTTGCTTAGCAACCTTTCCTCCAACACATCTATCAACTTTATTGGTTAACCAATCCTTACAACCTACCGCTTCCATTTGCAAAACCTGCTCAATATAAAACTGAATTTTAGAACTATCATAAATTCCATCTTTATATTTAGAAGAAATGGAATTGTCTTCCATGATTGTCTTTGGAGCAGATCCAAACATATCTGTAAGTGCCAAATCCATTGGTTTAGCCCCTGTGGTAGACGACTCAAAACTGAATCTAAAATCCTTGGTTACCTCTCCTACAGAATACATCGGAGCCCTTTCTCTGTCTGAAACTCTCTTTAAATAATCTAAATCCTTTTCACCAATTACTAATCCCATTCTTTCCTGAGATTCATTTCCAATAATTTCTTTAGCAGATAAGGTAGGATCTCCAACTGGTAATTTATCTAAATCTATTTTTCCTCCCGTTTCTTCTACCAATTCAGATAAACAATTTAGATGTCCACCTGCACCATGATCATGAATCGAAACAATTGGATTTTCCTCTGATTCAATCATTCCCCTAATGGCATTAGCAGCTCTTTTTTGCATCTCTGGATTTGAACGCTGAATAGCATTCAATTCTATAACCGCTCCAAATTCTCCTGTATCGGCACTAGAAACTGCTGCTCCTCCCATACCAATTCGGTAATTATCTCCCCCTAAAATCACAATCTTATCCCCTTTTTCTGGCTGATCCTTCAATGCTTGATTTGCCTTTCCAAATCCAACCCCTCCTGCTTGCATTATTACCTTATCATAACCAATTTTCTTGCCATTCTCCTCATGCTCAAAGGTCAATACTGATCCATTAATAAGAGGCTGACCAAATTTATTTCCAAAATCGGAGGCCCCATTTGAAGCCTTTATCAATAAATCTATGGGATTTTGATATAACCATTTCCTTGCAGGCATTCCCTTCGTCTCCCACATTCTTCCCTCAGAAATTCGAGAATAAGGAGTCATATACACCGCTGTACCAGCCAATGGCAAAGCTCCTTTCCCTCCTGCTAATCGATCTCTAATTTCCCCCCCAGATCCTGTTGCCGCTCCATTAAATGGCTCAACTGTTGTGGGAAAATTGTGCGTCTCGGCCTTCAATGAAAGCACTGTTTCCATTTCAGTTTCCTGATAATAATCTGGCTTATCCGGACTTTTAGGAGCAAATTGAATAGCTTTCGGACCTTTTATAAATGCCACATTATCTTTATAGGCTGAAACTACCGAATTCGGATTGGTCTGAGTGGTCTTTTTAATTAATTTAAATAGAGAAGATGGCTTTTCTTCGCCATCAATCACAAAAGTTCCATTGAAAATTTTATGTCTACAATGCTCAGAATTTACTTGAGAAAAACCAAAAACCTCCGCATCTGTCAATTTTCTTCCTATTCTCTTTGAAACCCCTTCTAAGTAATTAACTTCCTCCTCACTTAAAGATAAACCTTCTTGTAAATTATAGGCATGAATATCTTCAATTTCTAATATCGCCTCTGGCTCAATATCAATTGTAAATAAAGTTTGATCTAATTTCGAAAATTTCTGAGAAAGCATCGGATCAAAATCCTCAAAATCTTGGGCCACAGCAAAATACTCCTCTATTCTAATAATTCCCTCAATTCCCATATTTTGGGTTATTTCTGTAGCATTTGTACTCCAAGGACTAATCATGGTAGCTCGTGGACCAATTAAATAACCCTTGATTTCCTTTTCAGCAATTAATTCAGCATTACCGAATAACCAAGTCAATTTTGAAATATCCTCAGAATTTAATTCTTTATTTGTACTAAGAGCAAAAACTTTTTGCGATGGATTCCCGAAAAAATGGATCATAATCACTATTTAAAATACCATACAAAGTTACATTAAATTCAGGAATTTTCCCCTAAAACTCTCAAGGACTTCTCAAAGAAATTGTATTAGATTAGAATAGTAAGGTATTAAAACATTTCAACTCATCTCACCTCTTATTTCTTGTTCATATATTTCTTTAAAAAGGGAAACATCCAAATCTTGTCCTAATAAATACATTAATTTCGTCAAAGCTGATTCCGTAGTTAAATCCTTTCCATTAATAATATTTGGATGAATCCTAGACAAACTTGTTTCATAATGAGCGGGCATTACGCCTCCACCAAAACATTGAGTAATATTTACAATATGAATTCTAGATTCAATGAGTTCTAAAATTATCCTTTTAAACCAATCAAACATTGGAGCATTTCCTGCTCCAAAACTTTCAAATAAAACAGCTTTAATTCCCTCTGTTTTTAATTGAGATATCAGAACCTCTTTTCTAATTCCTGGAAATAATTTAATTAATAGAATTGAGTCGACTAAGTTTTTATTAAATGTTGTAGGAAAAGTAGGTTCTCCATATTTCAGATAAGGTCTATTAATTTCCAAAGTAACTCCTGATTCAATCAAACAAGGAAAATTGGGAGAAGAGAAGGCATTAAAATGAGATGCACTAATTTTTGTAGTTCTATTTGCCCGAAGCAATTTATATTCAAAGTATAAGCCTACTTCTTGAACAACAGGCTGCCCGTTTTCTTGAAGAGAAGCAATTTCAATCGCCGTAATAAGGTTTTCCTTAGCATCTGTTCTTATATCACCAATTGGCAATTGGGATCCGGTAAAAATTATTGGCTTTTTAAGATTTTGAATCATGAAACTTAAGGCAGATGCCGAATAACTCATGGTATCTGTTCCATGTAAAACAACAAAACCATCATATTCAGAATAATTCCGTTCTATTGATTCAAGCAATAATACCCAATCTGCTGGAGTAATATTACTGGAGTCAATTGGTGTTTTAAATGACCAATTTGATATACAACAATTAATTTGCTTTAGCTCAGGAATGTATTTTTCTAATTTTGAAAAATTAAAGGGCTTTAGAGCATTGGTTTGATAATCTTTATACATCCCAATAGTACCCCCTGTATAAATTATTAGAATCTTAGGCCTTTTATTTTTCATTTAGCAGCTATGTATGGCTAAATTTATGAAATATTCCTTA
>CAZVFE010000118.1:0-4089 GCA_964626405.1 uncultured Cytophagales bacterium
TAGGAGAAAGTGGAAGTGGAAAAACCTCGATATTTGCCTTAATTCAAAATTTATATCCTATTAAATCTGGTAAAATATCAATTGGAGAATATTCAATTCAAGAAATAGATCATACCAAAATCAGAAAATTAATCTCTATTGTGCCGCAACAAGTAAATCTTTTTTCAGGATCTATTTTGGAGAATATAGCCCTAGGAGATGAGAAAATGGATGTCAAAAAAATAGTAAGCCTTTGTCAGGATTTGGGAATTTCCAATTTTGCGGAACAATTACCGAATGGTTATAACACAGATATTGGAGAGAATGGGGCGCTTCTATCAGGGGGACAAAAACAGCGAATAGCCTTGGCAAGAGCACTATATAGAGACCCAGAGATCCTCTTATTGGATGAGGCAACTTCTTCGTTGGATACAGATTCGGAGAAGTTGATTCAAAATTATTTAATGGAATGGGTGAGACAAGGAAAAACGATCATTTGTATTGCTCATAGATTGAGTACCATTAAATCAGCAGATTTAATTTATGTAATGGAAAAAGGAAAAGTTGTGGAAACAGGTAAGCACGAAAGCTTAATAAATCAAAATGGGAATTATTTCAATTTATGGAATAAACAAATTATTTGATGGTAACAGAAATTTTCCCTTTTGATAAACTAACTGAAATAAATTCTGAAAAAGTGGTAGAAAGTTCGTAACCAATATAATCAGCATGAATGGGAAATTTGGCAAAATTTCGATTCACAAGAAATGCAGATTGAATTTTCTTTACGGGAAGAGATAATAAAGGGGCCAAACTACATGAAAAAGTTCTACCCGTATTAAGAACATCATCTACAACAATAATAACTTTATCATGAAAAATAGAGGAATCTTGATCAAATTTTACAGGAGATTTATAGGGATTTTCTTTGTCTAGGTCAATCTTAACTAGATTGGTTTTAATTTTTGAAATGGCTTCTAAATTTTCAGATAATAATTTAGCAAGGGAATATCCTTCGCCTATTAATCCTGCAAAAACAATTTCTTTTTCCTCGAAATTATTCTCGTAGATTTCAAAAGCCATTCTTTTGACTTTTTGCAAAACTGTGTCCTTATCTAAAATCTTTTTACCAGCCATAATCAATATTGATTGGAATATTAACAAATTTAGGTATTTTTTCCTACCTTTGCTCAAAATTTTAAGATTAAAATTTAATTAAGCATATGGCAAAAATGTATGGTGCACAAAGAAATCAAATGCAACAAGCACCGAGTAATCCTTTGGCAATTAAGACTAAAAAAACCTCCATTGAAAAAAATAAATACATCATGTTATGCATGCGTCAATTATTTTCAAGTCAATGGAAATATTCTGCAATTCCCTTAATATTAATATTGGGAAATTTCGCATTAAATTATTTCAAGGTTTATAAAAATATCTGGATTTATATATTTATTCTAATTGCTGTAATCGGCTATATTTTATTTTGGTTAATTCAGTTCGCAGGAATTACTAGTTTAGCACAATACAAGCAATTATTTGATAAATATCGTTATGAAATTGATTCTCGTCAGATTTTAATGAAAATCTCAGAAAAAGAAGGGGGAGTAATTAAGTGGGATATGATTCAAAGAGCTTATAAGGAAAAAGATGCTTATGTATTGGAAATGGCCAAATATCAATTTATTTATTTACCATTTTCGGCATTTAATAATGAAAATGACAAAAAATTAATGGATAAAATATTCCGTGATAAGGGGTATTTATCAGCATAAAATGGGAAGAATATTAGCCATTGACTATGGATTAAAAAGAACCGGTTTGGCTGTAACCGACCCATTAAAAATAATTGCAAATTCTCTAGATGCAGTAGCCACTCATGATTTGGTGAAATATCTAGAGAATTATTTTTTAAAGGAAGAGGTGGAAAGAGTCGTAATTGGTCTACCTAAAAATCTAAATAATGAACCTACGCATACTACAAAGCCCGTGGAAGATTTTGTTCAATTATTTAAGAAAAAATTTAAGATACCCATTGAAACGCACGACGAAAGATTTACAACAAAAATTGCTTTTCAATCCATGATTCAAAGTGGAGTTTCAAAAAAAGATCGAAGAAATAAAGGATTGATTGACCAAGTTTCTGCAACAGTAATTTTACAATCCTATTTAGAATCAATGAATTAAAATTTGTTTAAATTAGCAAATTGAATAAATCTAAGACGTGAATTTTCTTAAAAGAATCCTTTTCGTTTTTTCTTTCATCATTTTGAACTTGACAAATATTTTTGCTCAAGCGGAAAATGATATTCAAATTCAATTTGAAAATAATGAGATTTCTTTGAATGAGGATTTAGTGATTAATTTAATTATTCAAACAAAAACCAATCAGAATTTTAGTTTTGATTATAAATTCCCTGAAATAAATTCTTTTCAGAAAATCGGAGTTGCAAGGAAAAGGGAAATTATTGAAAACGAAGATGAAATAGTATATAATTTCACCCTTTCTCAACATTATGAGGCAAAAAATATCGGGGAATTTAAAATACCTGCTTTAGAATTCATGATAAATGGGATTTCAGTAAAATCCGAAGCACAAACGATTACCGTCAAGAAGTCGGAAGAGGAAGAAAAAGATAATACAGATATCATCGAAGAAAAAATTGGTGAGGATGGGCCTATTCTTATGCTTCGTACAACAAATTATCAGCCTTATATAGGCGAAGGATTCACCCTAAAATTTGCCTTATACATACCTAAAGGATATTCAAAGCCTTTAAATTTTTATCGAAATGATATTCAATTACCAATCCAAATTCAAAAGATTCAAATAAATAATTGTTGGCAAGAAAATTTTGGAATTGAAGAAGTACGGGTTTCTGATATTTTAATTGGGAATAAGGAATATAAAGAATATTGTTTTTTTCAATCCACCTATTACCCTTTAGACACTAAAAAAATTAGGATACCTTCACTTAAATTATCTTTAGTAAAATCGATCATTCAGGAGGGAGAGGAAAATGAATTGAATTCCGTTGAATTTATAACAAATCCTTTGGTAATATCTCCTCAGGTTTTGCCAAATGAATTACCGAATAATAAATATCCTGTTGGGAGATTTGAATTAAGGGAAAATATCACAAAAGATACCTCCAAAACTTCCGAAGAAATTAATTTACAAATTGATTTAATCGGGAATGGAAATACTTTAAATTGGAAGAGTGATCAAATAGAATCAGATTATTTCCTTACTATTCAATCTAAATCTAAAGAAACATCGGTATTTTCTACTAATCGAGAAATGCTAGGAAGATATCGAACAAATTATACGATTATTCCACAAAGACCAGGAAAATATAATCTTGGAGATTATTTTTATTGGGTATATTTCAATACATCCACCGGAAAAATTGATACCTTGAAGTCAAAGAAAATAATTCAAATTATTGGCAGTTCAGCTGACTCTGTACTTAGTTCGAAAAATGAATCCTCAGAAATTTATCAGGGGATAGAAAAAATTAATTCAGGAGAATTAGACTTAAATAATTGGTCAGATTGGAAAAAATTAGGAAATTTGATATTAATAATATCATTAATAGGTCTAATTTTTCTTTTTTTTAGATCGAAAAAATAAATTATGGGAAGCATTTACGGAAAAATTTTTCAGATAAGTACCTTTGGGGAATCCCACGGACCCGCTGTTGGGGTAGTTGTAACGGGTTGTCCATCTGGTGTGGATTTTGATTTAGAATTCATTCAATCTGAATTGGACAGAAGAAAACCAGGCCAATCAAGAATTACTACTCAAAGAAAGGAAGAGGATGTAGTGGAGGTTTTATCTGGAGTATTTGAAGGAAAGACAACAGGCACACCTATTGCAATGGTCGTAAGAAATAAGGATCAGCGTTCTAAGGATTATTCCCATATATCTGATCAATTTAGACCTTCACATGCTGATTTCACCTATTCATCCAAATACGGTATTCGAGATTATAGAGGAGGTGGAAGAAGTTCAGCAAGGGAAACCGTGGCTAGAGTAGCAGCAGGTGCGGTTGCAAAATTATTTCTGAAAAATATTGGTGTAAGTATCAATGCTTTTGTCAGCCAAGT
>CAZVFE010000119.1:0-4086 GCA_964626405.1 uncultured Cytophagales bacterium
AGGGAGGTGTTGAATTCGTTTTGTGGGAAAGACTTTAAGATTTGACTTGCTTCATCAGCAAAGTTTTTCATAGATTGGGTGGCGTATTCAATGCCGCCCATTTTTTTTACGAACTCAATAACTTCGTTTACTTTGGATTTTATATGGGTCTGATTTTTAATAATTCCGATAATATATCTTTTTGTGCTTTTATCTGTTTGATTTAGGGCATAGATGAGAGGTAATGTCATCTTTTTTTCTTTAATATCTATGCCGAGAGGTTTGCCAATTTCTTGGTTTCCATAATCAAAAAGGTCATCCTTAATTTGAAAAGCGATACCAACTTTTTCTCCGAATTCCCTAGCTTTTTCAGCAATATTTTTGTCTGAGATAGTAGTAAGCGCACCGACTTCACAACAGGAGGCAATTAATGTTGCTGTTTTCTTTCGAATAATATCAAAATAAACCTCTTCGGTGATGTCTAATTTTCTAGCTTTTTCGATTTGTAAAAGTTCTCCCTCAGACATTTCCCTTACCGCCTTGGAAACGGCTTCTAATAATTCAAAATCTTTATTTTCAACGGAAAGGAGTAGTCCTTTTGAGAGTAAATAATCTCCCACCAGAACGGCAATTTTATTTTTCCAAATGGTATTTATAGAAAAGAATCCACGACGATGCGAGGCTTCATCTACGACATCATCATGAACGAGGGTAGCAGTATGAAGTAATTCGATAAGAGCAGCTCCTCGATAAGTTTTTTCATTAATATTTCCAAAGCAACCAGCGGAAAGAAAAACAAACATTGGTCGCATTTGCTTACCCTTTCTTTGAACAATATAGTTCATTATTGTATCCAAAAGCATGACCTTAGTCTTCATAAAACCTCTGAATTTTCCTTCGAAAGATTTCATTTCTTGATTAATTGGTGCCTGAATACTTTTAAGTGAGATTGCCATTAACTATATTTAGAAATTAAATTTCGTAATTAATTTTGAAAATGAAAAGTAAAGTACTGGTTTTGGCAGGCGGAAATGTAAAAGCTGCCTTTCAAGCTGGAGTAATTAAATCTTTATTTGATGGCGGATATGTACCTGAAGCAATTTATGGGATATCCGCAGGAAGCCTAAATGCCACTTTTATTACTAACCAGCTAGGAATTCAAAAGTTTAGAGGAAGAAATATTTCTTTTCCTCTTGCCGCAAAAATTTTATACAATTTTTGGGAAAATGAGGTAACTGGTCCAGAAAAATTATGGACAAAATTATCTTTGATGAAATTAGGTTGGACAGCCCTTAAAAAGGAATTTCAAGGATTAGTACAAATTGATCCTTTAAAATCTGTTATTGATAAATATGCTTCCAGAGAATTCATGGATTTATCTCCTATAAATATTAAAATTGGGGCTGTAGATATAATAGATGGAAAAATAAAGTATATAGATAAAACGGATCCTTATTTTTTTGAATTTTTATTAGCGTCTTGTAGTGTGCCAATTTTAATGCCAGTCAAGCATATCGAAAAAGAGGAAAATATGGAATCGTATTATGATGGAGGTTTAAGGGATGTCGCGCCATTAAAACAAGCCATCTTAGATGGTGCGGAAGAGATTGTATGTATTGCAAATCATGGTGTCAATATTGATGGGGGAAGATTTAATACAGGGTCTTTGTTGGATATAGTGGACAGAGTAATGGATATTGCAGTAAATGAAATTTTAAATGCAGACATTAATGAAGCTATGTTAATGGTTGAAGTAAAAAATAATAAATCTCCGAAAAATAAAACTAAATTAGTGATAATTCGTCCGACCGAGAGTTTTCAAATAATTATGGATAATTTTGGTCAAAAAGAAATAACCCATTTACTAGAAATGGGTTATTTAAAGGGTAAAGAATTTTATGATGAATTAGGCCTTATACAGACATAATATCTTTTTCTTTGTCGGCATACATTTTTTCTACTTTAGCAATAAATCCATCTGTTAGATCTTGGATGTCTGCCTCGGTATTTTTAATTGCGTCTTCTGAAACTCCATCACCTTTTAACTTTTTTATTTGGTTATTAGCATCCTGGCGGGCATTTCTAACATTTATTTTTGCTGTTTCAATTTCTTGTTTTACTCTTTTTACGATATCTCTTCTTCTTTCTTCTGTAAGAGGAGGGATATTTAATCGAATTATTTCTCCATCGTTAACAGGATTTAAACCAAGGCTTGAATTTCTAATTGATTTTTCAATTTCTTGTAACAAGGATTTTTCAAAGGGTTTAATAGCAATGGTTCTTGCATCTGGAGTAGTAACAGAAGCAGTGGAATTTAGGGCTGTCATGGCGCCATAATATTCAACTTGGATACCGTCTAACATAGAGGTATGTGCTTTTCCGGCTCTAATTTTTGAAAGCTCAATTGAAAGATGTTTTAATGCACCTTCCATAGTTTCTTTTGCTGCTTCTAGGTAAAATTCTAATTCTTCCATTATTTATTAACTAATTAACGTTCCGATTTCTTCTCCCAATACTAATTTCTCTAAATTTTGTTTTTTATTCATGTCGAAAACAATGATTGGGACATTATTTTCTTTGCAAAGGGTGAATGCTGTGGCATCCATTATTTTTAAATTTTTCTGAAGAGCTTCAGTAAAACTCAGGTTCGTATATTTTGTAGCATTTGGGTCTTTTTCTGGGTCTGCTGTATATACACCATCCACTCTTGTTCCTTTCAGCACTACATCGGCTTCTATTTCAATTGCTCTCAAAGAGGCTGTTGAATCGGTTGTAAAATAAGGATTTCCGGTTCCGGCACCAAAGATTACGATTCTTCCTTTTTCAAGATGTCTCATAGCTCGTCTGCGAATAAATGGTTCACAAACGGCTTCAATTTTGATTGCTGTAAGCATTCTTGTCAGAAGTCCATGTTTTTCAAGAGAAGCTTGAATGGCCATGGCATTAATTACGGTAGCGAGCATGCCCATATAATCACCCTGTACCCGATCTATTCCAGCTTTAGCAGCAGCTGCACCACGGAAAATATTTCCCCCACCAATAACGATGGCAACCTCTACACCTAGGGCATTTACTCTTTTAATTTCTTCTGCATATTGGTCTAAAATTGCCGGTTCAATGATTTCTGAATCGGAAGACAATGCTTCTCCGGAAAGTTTTAAGAGGATTCTTTTGTATTTTGGTTGGCTCATAGCTTTGAAAGAAGGTGATAAAATATGAGCACAAATTTAGTAATAATTTTGAGAATTTTTTACTAAATCTTCCTTTGCTTTTGGTAATTTCCACCAAGGGAGATAGGGGAAGGCATGATGTTCATAGTGATAGCCAAAGAAATAACAGGAAATAAAGGACCCGAAATGATTTAATTTTTGGCTTCGAGATTGATAAATATTTTCTGGATGATGATTGCCTTTATGTGGGATATAGGTTCCAAAATAAAATAATTGAATGGTTCCTAAAATGGCAGGTAATTCCCAAAATAAAATCAAATTCCACATAGAGAACCAAATTTTTAGGATATTATAGGTAATTGCCATAAGCAATACTTGTTTCCAACTTACATATTGAAAAATAAATTTGAACCACCAAATAAAAAAATTTCCTTGGTGAACATCTGGATCTTTATCCGTATTTACATAGTCGTGATGTTGATGGTGTTTTTTTTCTAGAATCCAATAATTATTAAAGGCAAAAAGGGTTGCAGTAATAATTCCGAACCATCGATTTATTTTCGGATAGGAGGGTGCTACTACTCCATGAATTGAATCATGAGTGGTAATAAATAAGCCGGTATATAAATGAGTTTGAATTAATATCCCTAAATACATCCAAGGGTTAAAATAATCAATTTCCCAATTCAGCCAGAACAGGAGCGATAATGTCCATAAAATAATTATTATTGATCCAGCAAGGATTCCTTTTTTAGTTATTTCAGAAGGATTTAAGATAATTTTTTTCATTTTATGTAGGATATGCCCCGCCTCCACCCACTCAAATTTAACAATTTTTATGATAAGAAAATTGATATTCTAACCTAGTTCCAATAAATTATGATTTATTTGATAAACTGAAATTATTCAAAATAGTTATGACCCTTAAATTAAAAAT
>CAZVFE010000120.1:0-1753 GCA_964626405.1 uncultured Cytophagales bacterium
GAATAAGAATATTGAATTTTAAAATATTAATCTTATCTTGATTAATAAATCTTTAGAAAATGAAACCTTGGGTAATCCTTTTTTCTTTTATTATTTTTTCTTTTAGAATTTCTGCCCAAAGTGAATCTACCGTTTTTCAGTCTGGTTCAGAAGGCTATGATACTTTTCGAATTCCTGCTATTATTCAAGATTCTGATGGAACCTTATTGGCCTTTTCAGAAGGTAGAGTAAATTCCTCATCCGATTTTGGGAATGTTGATATCGTTCTAAAAACTTCTGATGATAAGGGAAAAACCTGGTCTCCCATAAAGATTCTAGTTGATAATAGTAGCCTCCAAGCTGGAAATTGTACGCCAGTTATTGATTTTTTCGATCCAAAATATCCAAATGGACGTATCTTCCTTTTCTACAATACTGGTGATAATTTTGAACACGAAATAAGAAAAGGAAATGGCATTAGAGAGGTTTGGTTTATTTGCTCAGAAGATGGTGGCTCCTCATGGTCCACTCCGGTAAATATTACCTCCCAAGTACATCATCCAAATTTTCCTTCAAAAGGGTATCAGGATAAAGAGGATTGGCGCTCTTATGCCAATGCTCCGGGGCATGCTCTCCAAATGAATCAAGGAAAATATAAAGGCAGAATCATTGTTCCTGCCAATCATTCCTATGGAGAACCTCAAGAACATTTTGAAGATTATCGTTCACATATATTTTATTCAGACGATCATGGAAAATCTTTCCATTTGGGTGAAACCATTTCACTTCCAGGTAGTAATGAGGCTATTGCAACAGAGGGAAAATCTGGAGAATTAATCCTCAATATGCGCGACCAAACTGGTTTTTCAAAAAGAAGATTTGTTGCTATTTCCTCCACGGGTGGAGAAAGTTGGGATTCTCAAATAATCGATTCTAGCCTAATTGACCCCGTTTGTCAGGGTTCTATCCTGAGCTTTTTCAATAAAAAAGGAAAAATTCAAAACATCATCTTTTCCAATAATCGTTCTGAAAATAGACGAGATAATCTGGGAATTTATATAGATAAAAAATGGGTCCTAGTAGATAAAGCTCCTAATGAGGAATTGTCGAAAAAATCCTGGACAGCCTATTCAGATTTAGTTCAAATTGATTTTAAAACCATTGGAATTTTATACGAAAAGGAGAATTATTCAAAAATCGTTTTCAAATTAATTTCAATTGATTAAATTAGTATGTTAGCATACTATTATATGGAATATCTACAACAAATCTTTTTTGCCCTTGCTCTGGCAGGTTTTGGTTGGTTAATTTTCCAACGCTTTCAAGGTATTATCTCTACCATAAAAGCAGCCAAGCCAGTTGATTTATCAGATAATTCCTCTGAAAGATGGAAAAATGTTTTTCTTTTGGCATTTGGTCAGAAAAAAATGTTTCAAAAACCCCTTGTAGCTATATTTCATCTTTTCATTTATTCAGGTTTTCTTTTAATAAATATTGAAGTTTTAGAAATTGTATTGGATGGGTTATTAGGAACTCATCGGTTATTTTTCCCAATTCTTGGTTCATTTTACTCTATTTTAATCAATTTCTTTGAGGTTCTTTCCTTATTAGTTGTTATTTCTTGTCTTGTTTTTTTAGTTCGAAGATGGTTCTTACCCATAGCTCGATTGAAACATTCCGATTTAAATGGCTTTCCAAAGAACGATGCCTTGTATATTTTATATATTGAATTAGTTTTAATGTTTGCCCTATGGAAAATGAATGCTATTGATGC
>CAZVFE010000120.1:1853-3870 GCA_964626405.1 uncultured Cytophagales bacterium
ATGATGGGGGAGGCTCAGGATACAGGGCAAGCTCCAGATCCAAACCAAAAATTTGGAGCGAAGGATGTATTAGATTTAACTTGGAAAAATGCATTAGACGCCTATTCTTGCACGGAATGCGGAAGATGTACGGAACAATGCCCTGCCAATGCTTCTGGAAGATTATTATCTCCTCGGAAAATAATGATGGCTACCAGAGATCGGCTTGAACAAGTTTCAGAAAATAGAAAAGAAAATAAAGGAGAATTCAAGGAGGACGGTAAATCTTTATTAAATGATTTTATCAGTGCGGAAGAATTAAGAGCCTGCACAACTTGCCAGGCTTGTGTGGAGGCTTGTCCAATTAATTTAAATCCTCTCGATATTATCCTTCAATTAAGAAGATTTCAAATCATGGAATTGTCTGATGCACCAAGTCATTGGAATTCCATGTTTAATAATTTAGAAACTAGTCAATCGCCATGGAAATTCAATCCAAGCGATCGATTTAATTGGTCAAAAACAGATGAAAGCAATTAAAGTAATTTTAGGTATTTTAATCCTATTGGTAGTCATTTATTTCTTAGGTCCCAAGCCGGCCGCTCCTGAATTAGCAATTGGGGGAACCTGGACGGATATGCCTGATTCAGCAAAGTATGTGGAGGCATATATTCAAAAAATGGAGTCTTCGGATGAAAAACTCAAGGAAGGATCTCAGGCCAGAGTAATCTGGGCAGATTCTACTAAAAAGGAAAAGACTCCTTATGTTTTCTTATATGTTCATGGGTATTCGGCAAGTCCGATGGAAGGAGATCCTGTTCATAGGGAGATAGCCAAGGCCTTTGGAGCGAATTTATTATTGGAAAGAACCTATGATCATGGGCATCGTTCGGATACGGAGGTATTTTTGGATGCCACGGCAGATAAATTTTGGGAATCTGCAGAGAATTATTTTCAATTAGCTAAAAGACTTGGTGATACTGTTGTGGTGATGGGGACTTCCTTTGGTGGTGCTATGACCTTGGAATTGGCAGCAAGACATCCAGAAATAAAAGCCATAGCCCTTTTTTCTCCATGTGTGGCTATTAATAATCCTGCCTCATCTTTATTGGATGACCCATGGGGATTGCAAATTGGAAGAATGGTTTCAGGAGGAGATTATAATAATATTCCTCCCAAAAATGAAAATCATGATAAATTCTGGAATTTAAGATATCGCCTGGAAGGGGTAGTTGCTTTACAAAACTTTTTAACCCATACAATGCTTCCGGAAACGTTTGAGAAAATAAAATGTCCTGTATATTTAGGATATTATTATAAAGATGAGGAAAATCAGGATAAGGTTGTATCAGTACCAGCAATGTTGGCTATGTTTGAAGATTTGGGAACTGAAAATAAAGAAAAAGTTGCTTTTCCGGATGCTGCAAATCATGTGATTACTTCTCCAATTTTAGGGGAAAATGTTGAATTAGTGAGTGAGTCTACCATAGAATTTTTAAATAAGTTTTTAATCCATTAAGAAAATGAATCCTCAATTAATTGTTTATGCGGTACCATTCTTTTTGATAACGGTTTTAATCGAAACCTATTTTAGTTATCGTGAACAGAGGGGTTTTGTGGAGGCAAAGGATTCATTGACCTCCATTGGTTTAGGTTTAGGCAATTTATTTATTGGGATATTGAGTAAATCATTAACACTTGGAGCATTTTTCTTTGTTTATGAAAATTGGAGCATTTTCAAATGGGAATATAGCCTTGCTTGGGTTTGGGTATTTACTTTTTTTGCAGAAGATTTCACCTATTATTGGTATCATCGTTTTTCTCATGAAATAAGGTATTTATGGGCATCCCATATGCCACATCATTCCTCTCCAAAATATAATTTGGCTGCAGCCTTGAGACAATCATGGACCTCCATCATTTCTGGAAGTTTCATTGCATGGCTATGGTTACCCTTACTGGGGGTTCATCCATTTGTGGTATTTTTCTTCCAACAGGTAAGTTTATTATATCAATATTGGATTCATACTGAATTTAT
>CAZVFE010000121.1:0-3861 GCA_964626405.1 uncultured Cytophagales bacterium
AAGGTTCTGGCGTAGCAGATAATTTACTGGCATCCTGATTTTCATCAATCATCCCAGAAATCGTTACATATCCCCCTAAAGGAAACCAACCTAATCCATATTCTGTATCTCCAATTTTTTTCTTGAACAAAGCAAAATTTAGTAAGCTAGGTATTGGAAAAAGGAAGTCGAAAAATAAATAAAATTTTTCCACTCGCATCTTAAACCATTTTGCAGTGATATAATGACCAAATTCATGGATCGTCACTAAGATAGACAATCCTAAAATCAACTGCGCGGCCATAATCAATCCTTCCATATAAAATTTTAAGTTTTGGTTAATTTAATTTTTGAATATATTCTTTTGCTATTTTTCTACTCTCTAAGTCGGAACTAATATAATCCTCTAATAATGGATTATTAATAAAAGTTCCATTTTGCATACAAAATTCGTTTATTTTTGCGATATCTAAAAATCGAATTTCTTCCTTAAGAAAGGCCTCAACTGCAATCTCATTTGCAGCATTCAATAAACAAGCGGAATTTCCTCCTAATTCAAGAGATTTATAGGCCAAAGCCAAATTTCCAAAAACTGATTTATCGGGCTTTTCAAAGGTAAGCGTATGAATCGATTGAAAATCATATCTAGGAAAATCAGAATCGATTCTTTCCGGAAAAGCCAAAGCATATTGAATGGGTAATTTCATATCTGGTAAACCCATTTGTGCCTTGATGGACCCATCCTTAAATTGAACCATCGAATGAATAATCGATTGCGGATGAACCACCACATCAATTTCATCTGCTTTTAAATTGAATAACCAGGCGGCTTCAATTACCTCCAAACCTTTATTCATCAAACTTGCAGAATCAATCGTGATTTTTGCTCCCATTTCCCAATTAGGATGCTTCAAAGCCTGAGCTTTTGTAACCTTTCCCAATTGTTCCCTGCTATAACCACGAAATGGACCTCCAGAAGCAGTGAGTATTATTTTCTCAACTTCCGTTTCTTTTTCTCCTATTAAACATTGAAATATAGCGGAATGCTCGGAATCAACAGGTAATAATTTTACGCCTTTTTCTTTTATCAAAGGCATAATCAAACCTCCTGCTACCACTAAAGTCTCCTTATTGGCTAATGCAATATCTTTCCCCGCATGAATGGCCTTTATGGTTGGCAATAATCCTGCATATCCTACTAATGCCGTGAGCACAATATCCACATCCTCCCTTACTACCACCTGCTCTAAAGCCTCTTTCCCTGCAAAAATTTCAATATCTAAATCCTCTAAACTAGATTTTACCGAAGAAAATTTTTCCTCATTGATAATCACAACGGCCTTCGGCAAAAATTCTCTTGCTTGGGCTATTAAAAGTTCCGAGGAATTCTGCGCAGTAATTACAGAGATTTCAAATTTATCAGAATGATTTCTAATAACATCCAAGGCTTGCGTCCCGATTGACCCCGTGGATCCTAATATGGCAATTCTTTTCCTCATCAAAAGGGTAAATAGTTAATTATTTCATTGATAAAATGGATCCAAACATAGGGATAAAGTATGCTTACAAATACCCAACCAAACAAGGCCCCATATAAATGGGCTGAATGATTGATAAAATCCCTGCCCCTCTTTTCCATCGCATACGAATACCATACAAATAATATAGCATATAAAATTCCAGGTATTCCTATCAATCCGAAGATATAAATTTTTTCTGTCGGATAAAATAAGATCATTCCAAATACAACAGCTGAAACAGCACCCGAAGCTCCCAAAGAATTATAATGATGATTATTTTTATGTTTTAAATAGGTAGGAATATCCGCTACAAGTATTCCTAAAATATAAAATACCAAATACAATATCTTTCCAGAGCTCCCAAATATATTTTCAAACGTTTGTTCCAAATACATGCCAAAAAAGAACAAAGTGAACATATTGAATAGCAAATGGGTAAAATCAGCATGAATGAACCCCGATGTTAAAAAACGATAATATTGCTTGCGGTGACGAATCATATAGGGATTCATCGTCCAATTCATTAATATCTTTTCATTATTCCAAGCCAATAAAGTAAGACCTACTGAAATAATTATTAATATAAAATTGATTGAATTTAAATTCATATTTTATTTTTCTCTATTCAAGATACTATTTAAAAAGCTTATTAGCTCATTTTCCTTGGAGACTGGTAAATTTAACTTAGGAATGGCATTTAATCCTTTTGAAAAATACATTTGCATTAACTCTTCGGTTTCTTCTTTTATTCCTAAACGATTATAAATCGCCGTTATGGCTGCCACCTTTTCTTCCGACTTAAATTCCACTTTATTCAACCAAGAATTTAATTCTTCGGCTGTCTCTCCCTCCGCCAATTCTAGGGCTCTTATCAATAAATAGGTTTTTTTATTCGAAATAATATCTCCTCCTACCTGCTTACCAAATTTTTCAGGATCTCCGTAGACATCCAATAAATCATCTTTAATCTGAAATCCTAGGCCAATATTCTCCCCAATTTCATAAAGTAAATCTGAAACAGATTTTTCTACTTCTGCCAAAATTCCACCCATTTCCATAGAAAAACCTACTAAAACAGAGGTTTTTAAACGAATCATCTCCAAATATTCCTTTGGCTGAACAACCGCTATTGTTTCAAAATTCATATCGAATTGCTGGCCCTCACAAACCTCCGCAGCAATTTTATTAAACCTTTTTACTAAATATTGAAATTCTTTAATTCCTAAAAAATCAATATCATTTAAATAATCATAAGCCTTTACCAACATCACATCCCCTGATAATATCGCAATATTATCATTCCATTTCTCATGCACCGTCATCATCCCCCTTCTCACAGGCGCCTTATCCATAATATCATCGTGCATCAAAGTAAAATTATGGAAAACCTCAATTGCCAAGGCCGGACGAACTGCCTTCTGCCAATCTTCCTTGAATAAAGAATAAGATAAAAGAGCTAAATAAGGACGCATTCTTTTTCCTCCCAAACTCATTAAATAATGAATTGGCTCATATAATTCAATAGGATTATTAAAATTTTGAAGACTTTGAACTTCCTTTTCGATTGCGGCTGAAAATGCTTTATTCATAATTAACGATCTACTTCTCCCATTACTAAATCCATTGAACCAATTACTGCCACAAAATCGGCAATATACAAGCCTTTAGAAATTTCTGGAATTATATGTAAGTGATGGAACGAACATGCACGAGCCTTTATTCTCTCCGGAATATCTGATTTTCCATTGGAACGAATAAAAAATCCAAGCTCTCCTTTCGGATTCTCAGCACGTGAATAAATATCCATTGCTTTGGGACGAATTTTTTTGGGAACAAATTCTTGAGGATCAAACTCTTTTGTTCTCTTATGTTCTTTAACTAATTTCTCTAGGCATTGTTCAATAATTCCGATGGATTCCTCGCATTCCAAAATACGAACATGGTTACGATCCCAACAATCCCCGGTTGTTCCTACTAAACCCTTACCTACGGGTATATTAAATTCTAATTCCGGATAGACAGAATATCCATCCACTTTTCTTAAATCATAAGCTAAACCCGAACCCCTCAGCACCGGACCTGTAGCGCCATAATTTATGGCCAAATCTAAATCCAATACCCCAATATTGGCCGTTCTCTTGATAAAAATCGGATTTTCTTGAACCAATATTTTTACTTCTGAAATGGTCTCCTTTAGAATAGGTATTAATTCCTTTACCCGATCTTCAAAACCAATGGGAAGATCATAAAATAAGCCTCCTACCCAAATATAATTATACAACATCCTCGCACCCGAAAGCCATTCCAATAAACGTTGAATATGCTCACGGTCTCGCATTAAATATAAAAAAGGAGTATAGGC
>CAZVFE010000122.1:0-3816 GCA_964626405.1 uncultured Cytophagales bacterium
GGATGTTTTTTTTCTATGGGCCATTCCAAAGCTTTTAGGGTTTCTATACTCAGGGCCTCGGTTAAAAAGGTTTCTGTACCGTGAAATTCTTGTAAATCTTGAACGGCCTGAGCTTGTGGATCATTATCGGGTTTATTGCCGTAATTTTTTTCTCCATAATAAGATTGAGGATGTCCGGCAGAGCCGCCCGCAATATTTACTAAAAATCCAAGGTTTTTCGGATTGGAACCGGGTGTTCCATTGGAGGCCCAATGAGCCTTTCCAACATGGATGGTATAATAGCCATTTTCCTTTAAAATTTCTGGTAATGGTGTAGCATAAACAGTTCCTTCCACATTCGGCTTGGGAGATAAACCATGAATATTCCATTCCACAGATTTCATTTCAGGGTCTGGATTATTAGTATTTCTTCCATGAAATGGATGCGTCCAATTTAATACTTGATGGTTCGCCGCATTCATGCCCGTAATCATTGAAACTCGCGTTGGAGTGCAAACGGGAGTATTATAGGCATTGGTAAATGAAAAACCCCCTTTGGCCAGTTTTTCCAAATTGGGGGTTTTATAAATAAGATTGGTTTTTGTAGCCTTGTTCCAAAGTGGAACAGAAATATCTTGCCATCCTAAATCATCTACTACAAATAAAACAATATTTGGTCGAGATTTATCTTGAGAAAATGCTAAAAAAGAACTTAAGGAAATTAAGATAATTATTAGCTTTTTCATGCCTGATATTTTTATTTAAAACCAAATTTCTTTAATCCTTCATGAGAAATATTAATAGCCTCTTGAGCAGTCATTTCATCAAAAGTTTGATCTTGCTCAACAAAATAATATTCCATACCAGATTGATCCTTATGTTCTAAGATTTTTCCGAAATCAATCGTTCCTGTTCCTACAGGGGCAAATCTTCCTAAGGTATCCATGTCTTTTACATGCCAAGCCTTGAATCTCCCTTGGTATTTTTCTATATATGCTATTGGATCTTGCTCAGCTTTTGTTACCCAATAAAGATCCATTTGGAAGTTTACAAATTCAGGATTTACATTTTCAAGTAAATAATCCATTACCACATTTCCTTCAGAATCCTTATCAAATTCGAAATTATGATTATGGTATAATAATTTTAAGCCAGCAGCATTTGCTTTTTCTCCCATTTGGTTTAGGATATCAGCTAAATCCTTTGCAGTTCCTTCCATATAAATTTTTCCTGCCTCTGGATCATATTTGAACATGCCCATTGGTGGAACTGGAATAACAAAATATTGGAAACCAGCAGCTTTCGCAGCAGCTAATTCAGTATCAATATTTTCTAATGTTGCTGAGGATTGGTGCGTAGAGATTAATTTTAATCCTTTAGATTCTACCAATGCTTTAAATTCAGCAGGTTCCATTCCATAGTATTTTCCATCTGCATAACCTGCCGCCTCTAAATTTACATAACCAGCATCCGCTACGGCTTGTAAGGTAGAGTCTACATTTTGTCCCATATCATTTCTTAGGGTATAAAGTGCTAATCCACCAAAATTAGATGATTCTTCTGTAGTTTCTTGGTTTGTTGAACAACTAAATAGGCTGATTGAGGTAATTGCAACCAATGCTAAAAGCATCAATTGTCTTAAATTAGTTTTTTTCATTTTGTAAAATAAAATTAAGTTATGATTTTAAATATTTTTGTAAATTACCAAAATGAAAATTATTATCAAAATCTCTTTTTTCCTGTTTTGTATTCATGCTTTGAGTTCTCAAGCTCAATTTCGCGTAATGACTTTCAATATTAGAATGGATACGCCTTCAGACGGAATTAATCAATGGAAAAATAGGAAGGAACATTGTGCTGAATTAATTCTTTTTCATCAAGCAGATATTGTGGGTGCACAAGAAGCTTTTATTCATCAAATTCATGATTTAAAAACGAATTTAGAGGATTTTCAATGGATTGGTAAAGGTCGAGACGATGGAAAGGAGGAAGGGGAATTTTCTCCTTTATTTTATAATCAAACCAAATTTGAATTAAAGGAATTTGATACCTTTTGGTTATCAGAAACCTGTGAGAAAGTGAGTTTTGGTTGGGATGCAGCTTGCAGAAGGGTGGTAACTTGGGGACATTTTATTGAAAAATCCACTGGAAAAGATTTCTATGCTTTTAATACGCATTTTGATCACCAAGGCGAGGTAGCCAGAAGAAATAGTGCATCCTTGATTATTGATAAAATTCAAGAAATTGCAGGAGATAAACCTGCGATTTTATTAGGAGATTTCAATGCTACACCAGACCAAGAACCGATTCAAATTATTCTTAATTCAGAAAATCCTCATCATTTAATGGATGCAGAGAAGATTTCTAAGCAAGGTCATTATGGTCCATACTCCACTTTTACTGGATTTGTAAAGGAACAAGAGGGTAGACATATTGATTATGTATTTGTAAAAAATGGTGTAGAGGTTTTACAACATGCCGCTCATTCTGAGCAATGGGAAAATCGCTATCCGAGTGACCATTTTCCCGTTTCAGCCTTGGTAAAAATTCCTTAAGATTGAGATTGTAAAAATTCCTGATATTCTTCTTCGCTGAGTTTATGTTTTCCATCACAAAGGATAGATTCCGACCTGCCACATCCGCAGATAGAGAATTTTTCTCCATGCTTGATTGGATTTCCATCCTCACCAATTAATTCTACCTCCCCCTCCAAGACTTTGATTTGTCCGCGTTCATTTCTAAAAAGTTTTACCTTCGACATAATTAAATTTTGTTAAATTTTTACTTATTCTTGTAAACTCAAGATTTTAAGAATAGTTTTACAAAATTACCAATTAATTAATCAAAAAACCTATTTTACATTATGGCAGCTAAAACTGAAACCAAATTCCGCGAATATCATCGTTATTTAGGATTTTTCTTAGCCGGAATTATGGCTATTTATGCAATTTCTGGAATCGTACTTACCTTCAGAGATACAGACTGGTTGAGAACCGCAAAACATGTTAGTAAAGAAATAGAACCAGGTTTAACTGCAGACGATCTTGGCCCAAATTTAAGAATGCGTGTGATGGTAGAAAAGCAAGAAGGAGATTTGATTTATTTTAATCGTGGAGGTTCCTATAATACGACCACAGGTGTAGCGGAATATGATGAAATGAGTCAGCCATGGTTGATTGAAAAAATGAATAATTTGCATAAGATGACCTCGAGTAATCCATTGTCGTTTTTGGCAGTATTTTTTGGATTAGCCTTGTTATTCTTTTCTGTTTCGGCCTTTTTTATGTTTAAACCATCAGCAAGCGCTTTCAAAAAAGGAATGTATTTTGCAGTGGCTGGAGCAATATTGACAATAATTTTAATTTTGGTGTAAATTTTTTATTAATTTACTCCAAAATTAAATTTCATGAGAGAAAACCAACATAAAGATATCCCAGGAAATCCGTCGACTGCCAAGTCGAGTATCTTTCAGTTACGGAAATCTGCAACCCCAGAAAGTCTTCGCGTTTTGAGTATAGAAGATTGGAATTTTTGGATTGAAAATGGATTTGTAGTAATTAAAAATGCAGTTCCAAGAGAACAAGCACTTGGCACCGCAGAATTTATTTGGGAGTTTGAAGATAAAGATCCGAAAAATCCAGATACCTGGTATACTGCTCCTCGTGCGGAAATGCAAATGAAAGAATTGGCAGGTACTGGCATGGTGGAATGTTATAATAATCAATACCTTTGGAATAATCGTCAGACTCAACGCGTATATGATGCCTTTGTGGATATTTGGGGAACCGAAAAACTATGGGTGACTATCGATAGAGCGAATTTGAATTTTCCGATTCG
>CAZVFE010000123.1:0-3725 GCA_964626405.1 uncultured Cytophagales bacterium
GCATTTAAACCGGGAATATCTAAATTAATTAGTTCATTCTCAGAGGATTTTTCAACCAAGTTTTGCCAAAAACCTTGGTATGGACTTAAAAATTTTCCTAAAGGAGGCAAAGGACCGATTGAAATATTTAAGGCGGTAGTAAACAGAACAGCTATTATTAAAAACAATAACCTTGATGAAGTTTTCATTAAAAATAATTATTAAAAAGTTAAATATTTTATAGTTTAAATACAATTTGATAAATTCAATTTAAATTTCCAAAAATAAGATACTATGAAAAGAAGAAAATTTATTCAATCAAGTACATTAATTGGTTTAACTGGTTCATTAGCTACAAAAAATATCAAAGAAAATGCAAATTCAATAATACTATCAACATGGAATAATAAAAAAGCAAATATTGCGGCATGGGAAAATTTAATGAAAAATGGAATGGCATTAGATGCTGTAGAGGCGGGAGTAAAAATTCCTGAAGCAGATCCAAACGATATTTCTGTTGGTTATGGAGGACTCCCTGATCGGGAAGGTCATGTAACCTTGGATGCTTGCATTATGGATCATTTAGGAAATGCTGGGTCTGTAACATTTTTAGAAAATATCATGCACCCGATTTCTGTAGCAAGAGCTGTGATGGAAAAAACTCCTCATGTGATGCTTTCGGGAAAGGGAGCTTATGAATTTGCCCTATCTCAAGGTTTCAGAAGTGAAAATTTACTTACCGAAAATTCAAAATTACAATGGGAAAAATGGAAGGAAAAAAGCCAATATAAACCCATAATCAATATTGAAAGACACGATACAATTGGGATGCTGGGAATTGGTAAAAAAGGTGAAATGGCTGGGGCTTGTACTACCTCTGGCTTGGCCTTTAAAATGCATGGGAGGGTTGGCGATTCTCCAATTATCGGTGCAGCCATGTTTGTAGATGATGAAATTGGAGGAGCCTGTGCAACTGGAATGGGAGAATTTGTAATGAAAACCTTAGGTTCATTTTTAATTGTAGAGTTAATGCGACAAGGGATGAGTCCACAAAAAGCATGTGAAGAGGCAATTTTAAGGATCGTTAAGAAGAATAAAGTTTTGGATTTTCAAGTAGGATATTTAGCTTTGAATAAAAAAGGTGAAATAGGTGCATATTCAATCCAAAAAGGTTTTAACTTTACTATAACCGAAAATGGAGAAACCAAAACCATTGATAGTGATTATTATTTAAAATAATTTTTATGGCAACAACGAAGGCGAAGTCGAAAAAATCAACAAAAAAAAATCATTTAATTGAAATTGCTTGGGAAACTTGCAACCAAGTGGGTGGGATTTATACCGTATTAAGAACTAAGGTACCATCAATGGTAGAGGAATGGGGGGAAAAATATAATTTAATAGGGCCTTATTTTGAATCAACCGCTTTAAATGAATTTGAAGAAATTAATGAATTAGGAGAAGATCCCATTGAAAAATCTATTTTAGAAATGCGAGAAATGGGACATAAAGTTCATTATGGTTATTGGATAATCACAGGCAAGCCTAAGATAATTTTATTTGAGATTGACGAAATGCTTAAGGATGTCAATGCCATAAAAGGTAGATTATGGAGAGATCATAAAATTTCTACTTTGGGCGCTGAAGAATTAGTTGATCAAACCATAGCATTTGGGGAATTAACCTTAATTTTCATGGAATTATTATCTAAAAATTCTACTAGAAAATTAAATGTAATTGCACATTTTCATGAATGGATGGCTGCCACTTGCCTACCGGATATTAAATTAAAAAAATTAAAAATTGCTACCGTTTTTACTACGCATGCCACCATGTTAGGTAGATATATTGCTGGAAATGTAGAAAATTTCTATGATAAAATAGAGGAATATGATTGGTTAGAGGAAGCAAAAAGATATAATATTGAACCTCAAGCAACATTTGAAAGAAAAGCAGCAATTCTTTCTGATGTGATGACAACAGTTTCAGAAATTACGGCTCAAGAATGTAAGGTATTTTTAGGAAGGAATCCAGATGTTCAATTACCCAATGGCTTAAATATTCAACGCTTTGCTGCCATGCATGAGCATCAAATCCTTCATACTCGATATAAAAAACATATCGACAAATTTGTAATGGGTCATTTTTTCCAAAATCAACCCTTTGATTTGGAAAATACCCTTTATTTTTTCACGTCTGGGAGATATGAATTCACCAATAAGGGATATAATCTTTGTATAGATGCACTTGCAGAATTGAATAAAAAAATGAAAAAACATGGCTCCAAAAAGACTGTGGTAATGTTTTTCATAACAAAAAGACCTTATCACAATATTGATCCTGAGGTTTTACATTCAAGTGCAGTATTGGATGAAATTAGAGAAACTTGTGACTCAATTAATAAAGAAATTGCAGAAAAATTATTTATTCATTCAACATCCTCCTCTGATCCAAAATTACCAAATATTAATGAATTCATTGATGATTATTGGAAATTGCGTTTAAAAAGAACCATTCAATCTTGGAAAAGAAAAGAATTACCGAAAATCGTAACGCATTTCCTGAAAGAAGAAGATGATATAATTAAAAATTTAGTTCGAACAGGTTTGATAAATTATGGAGACGATAGGGTAAAAGTTGTTTATCATCCAGATTTTATTGTTTCTACCAATCCTTTGTTTGGATTAGATTATGGACAATTTGTTAGGGGATGTAATTTAGGAATTTTCCCTTCTTATTATGAACCTTGGGGCTATACTCCATTGGAATGCATTGCAAGAGGAGTACCAACCGTAACCTCTAATTTATCTGGTTTCGGTGCTTATATGATGTCCATTATGAAGGACTATGAAGAATGGGGTGTAAATGTTATTGACAGGGAAAATCAGAGCTATCAAAATGCAGTGAATGAAATGGTTGATAAATTATTCAAATTTGTACAGCAAAACCAAAAAGAAAGAACCATGCAAAGAAACCGAGTAGAAAGTATAGCAGATACATTCGATTGGTCTAATTTACGTTCACAATATGATACTGCGCATGAATTAGCATTGATGAAAAAAGGGAATCAATAAGAGCCTATTTCAATCTTCTTAAGGCCTCTCTTCTACTAAGAGGGGCTAAAGCGTTGTTTTCACAAAAATCAATTACCCAAGCTGGGTTTGTTCTTGCGTATTGTCTTAATACCCAACCAATTGCTTTTTGAATAAAAAATTCTTTAGAACTATTTTGTTGTAAAATAATGGTGGACAATAAATCCGTGTCCATTTCTTTTTTATACATGAGTTGAAAAATAATGCAATAGCGTTGGTGCCAAAAATTGGGTGATTTCATCCATCGATTTACCCAAAAGTTTCTTTTTTCAGGGTATTTAAGGAAATACGGTCCTAAAATCTTAGGAGCGATATGATCCACTGTATCCCACCAGGGGTCGGTATTTCCCCATTTTTCCATTAATTCTGGAATGCGATGATCGAAATTTTTCTTTTGAGAAATAAGAAAATCCATGGCAATGTATTTCCATTCTCTTTCTTCAAGATTAAATAAAATATCTGCAAAATCCATAAAATCAATATTCTTCGGTATTGATTTTTTGAAATCTTGGTAGATTAATCTCCTTGGCTCAGATTTTAACCCGAAAAACTTGAATTGATTTCGCATGTATTTTTCCATCCAAAATTTATCTTCCTTGTTGGAAACTAATTCAAGGGCATCGCGGAAATTTAAAATAAATTTTTCCAAATTAA
>CAZVFE010000124.1:0-3638 GCA_964626405.1 uncultured Cytophagales bacterium
TTTTACCTGTTCCCGGAGGACCAACTAATAAAGCCCCTTTTGGAATTTTACCTCCCAAATTGGTGAATTTCTTCGGATTTTTTAGGAACTCAACGATTTCCTGAACCTCCTCTTTAGCTTCGTCTAAACCCGCTACATCATTAAAGGTTACCTTTACTTTAGACTCTCCTTCAATTAATTGTGCACGTGAACGTCCAATATTAAAAATTTGTCCACCGGCACCACCACCGCCTCCCATGCGGAAGAATAAAAAATAAAAACTAATACCCATAAGGATGAAAAATCCCCAGGTCGTCAACCATTCTAAAGGACTTGTTCGGGTTTCAGGAGTAGCAAAAACCTGATTGGCTTCAGGAATATCTTTTTGCTTTTCGTTCATAAAACGTTCAAAACCTTCTTGAGTAATAAATTCAACTTCAAATTGTGGAACTTTTCCAGAAGAAATTAAAGATTTTGAATTATTTTTTTCAGGAAAATATTTTCCAACAAATTCTGATTTTACTGCTACTTCTGCAGATTTTCCATTAATAATTATTACGGAAGAAACCTCGTTATTCTCCAACATTTGTCCAAACTTTGGCAAAGAAATCTTTTGCAAAGAATCGGAACTAGTAAACATAAAGGTACTCACAAAAAGGACCAATAGGGCGATAATCATCCATGATTGCATTCCTTTTGGAGACTTCCCAGGCAAATTTGGCGGCAATTTAGGCCTGTTGTTTCTTGAATTTTTAGTGCTTTTAGCCATTTAATTGTATTTAATCTTCTATACGAGTGAATTTAGCATCACCCCATAAATCTTCTATTTGAAAAAATTGTCTTTTATCTTTTATAAAAACATGAACGATAACATCAAAATAATCAATCAGAACCCATTCTTTTGAGGATTTTCCTTCCATGGAATGAGGCCTAATTCCCAATTTTGTTTGCATTTCTTTTTCAATTGAATCAGAAATTGCATCAATCTGTGTATCAGAAGAACCTGAACATACCACAAAATAATCTGTAAAATTATTTTCGATAGATCGAAGATCCATCACTACAATATCCATCCCCTTCTTTTCTTGTATTCCCTGCACAACACAGTCTACCATCTCTTCTGTACTTATTATCTCTATTTTCTTTACTTTGGGACTTTTCTTCATTCTTTAGTTTAATGGATATTTTTAATTATAACCGATAATATTTTAAATTTGTTCAAACAAGTCTAAAATTACAAAATAAATATTGAAAAAGGGACACTCTTATGGGAAATTTGGGTAAAAATATTATATGGATTGAAGAGTGCGAATCGACCAATAAAATAGGGTTTGAAGAATGTTTGAATAATAATGCAGAGAGTGGAACAATATGGATTGCGGATCATCAAACTGGAGGAAGGGGTCAAAGGGGTAATACTTGGCTTTCGGAGCCTGGCAAGAACCTTTTATTTTCTTTTAATCTGAAGATTCAGGAACTATCCCTTGAAAAACAATTCTATTTATCAAAAGCTGTAGCTGTGGGAATCAGAGAAGGAATAGCAAATTTTTTAGCCTTGGAAGGTAAATCAAGTGATGGACTGAAAATAAAATGGCCAAATGACCTATATTGGTTTAACAAAAAAATTGGTGGCATTTTAATAGAAAATCATATTTCTAGAGGAATATGGGGATTTTCTATAATTGGTATTGGTTTGAATATAAACCAAGAAGATTTTATTTTAAATACGGCAATTTCATTAAAGAAAATAATTCGGAAAGAGTTAGATCGAACCATCATTTTAGGTGAAGTCATTCTAGCTTTAAAGGAAAGTTTAAATTTTTTAAATCAAAAAGAATTCGAACAATTAGATAAGGTTTATCACCAAGAATTATTAGGTAGGGATGAATGGAACAAATTCCAGGAAACGGATTCCATTAACCTTTTAGATGGAAAAATTCGAAGAGTAAATGAATCTGGAAAATTGGAATTAGAAACAAAATTTGGTATCAAACATTATGATTTAAAGGAAATTAGCATTATTTTAGACTAAAATACAACTGTAAACCTATTTTAAATGATTAATTTCAAAGATAGCTTAACTAGCTTTATCTATTGGGCAAATAACGAACCCAACAAACCTTTCTTAAAGCAACCTATTGGAGAGGAATATCTTACCTTTACCTATGGAGAATCACTGGAAATAGTTAAACGATTGTCTAACTATCTAACAAATAATTATGGGAAAATTCAACATGTAGGGATTTTATCTAAAAACTCTGCTTATTGGATACTATCAGACCTTGCAATTATGATGTCTGGTGGAGTATCTGTCCCCTTATATGCCACATTAAATTCAGAACAAGTGAATCAAATATTGAATCATGGGGATTGTGATATGGTATTTTTGGGAAAATTAGATGGGTTTGATGAGATTTGGGAGGGAATAGATAAGAAATTTAAATTAATAACAACTCCGGATGCAGCCAAGCAATCGGAGAATAATTGGGAGAAGATTATCCAGGAAACCAAGCCAAAATTTGGCAGACGATCGATACCTAAATCGGATATTCTTTCCATAATCTATACTTCTGGGACAACGGGTAATCCGAAGGGAGTGATGATTAATCAGGCTTCGGTAACTTCGGCGATCAATACAGCTTGGGATATTGCATTTTTAGGGCAATCTGACAATAGATTCATTTCATATTTACCCTTATGCCATATAGCGGAGCGTGATTTTGTTGAATTTGCTAGTTTAGCATGTGGTGGGACAATTTATTTTGTAGAGTCTTTAGATACTTTTGAAAAGAATTTAAAGGCAGCATCACCGACCCATTTTTTAGCTGTACCTAGAATATGGCAAAAATTCAAGGAGGGAATATTAAAGAAATTGGGGTCGGAGAAAAGAGTGGACACTTTATTATCTATTCCTATCCTAAGTTCTATTTTAAAGGGGGTAGTGAGGAAAAATTTAGGTTTAAAAAATGCAAAGATTACAATATCTGGAGCGGCGAAATTACCTAAGGACATTGTAACATTTTTCATGAAATTTGGAATTGTGATCCAGGAGGCATACGGTATGACGGAAAATTTGGGATTGACTACATTTATGAGAAAAGATCGTTTCAAATTAGGCACGGTAGGACAAGCTTGGGATATATGTGATATAAAGATTGATTCAAACTCAGGAGAGATATTGATGAAGGGGCCGAATTTAATGGTAGGATATTATAAGGAGAAGAAGATGACAAGCTCTATGTATGATAAAACATGGCTGAAGACAGGAGATATTGGCTCTATTGACCATGAAGGATATTTGAGTATAGAGGGGCGTGTAAAGGATCAATTTAAAACCTCTAAGGGGATGTATGTATCACCAAATGCATTGGAGGAAATAATATTAAAGGATGAAATCATTGAACAAGCGATTGTATTAGGAAATAATTTGCCACAACCGATAGCTTTGGTACGATTAAATGAAAAGGGATTAGGATTATCGAAATCTGAAATAGAAAATAGAATAGAGGAAATTCGTCAATCTGTTAATTCGAAGGTAAAAAAATACGAAAATTTAGATAGCATCAGGGTAGTGGAAGAGGAGTGGTCGATTGAGAATGGCTTTTTAACGCCAACCTTAAAGATGAAGAGGATGTATTTTGATCAGTATTATTCGGAAC
>CAZVFE010000125.1:0-3610 GCA_964626405.1 uncultured Cytophagales bacterium
AATAAATATTGGTTAATCCCCATGGTGGTAAGCGTAACAGATTTACCTCCTGCATTGGGTCCAGATACGACCATCAAACGGTGTTGTTCAGACAAACGGATATTAAGGGGTATGATTTTCTTTCCAGATTTTTTTAGGGATTTTTCTAATATGGGGTGACGAGCATTTTTCCAATCCATTAGGGGATAATTTTCCATTTTTGGAGAGATGGCTTTATGTTCTATGGCCCATTTTGCCTTTGCTCGGATAAAATCTATGATTCCGATCCAAATGCTTAATTGTTTGATTAAAGGAACCAAAGGTCTTACACGGGTGGTTAAGCGTGTAAGGATTTGAATGATTTCCCTTCTTTCTGCAAGTTCTAGACTTCTGATTTCATTGTTTGCAGCTAATGCTTCCGCAGGCTCTAAAAAGACTGTTTTTCCGGAATCAGATTCATCCTGGACAAAACCGCGAATTTTTCTTTTATGTTCCACTTCAATAGGAATCACCAATCTTCCATTTCGAATGCTTAAGGAGAAATCTTTGCCGATCCAACCTTCTTTTCTTGCATTCGATAAAATTGAATCCATGGTTTTTCTTAAACCTCTTTCCTCTGCATTCTTCTTATTCCGAATATCCATTAAAGCCGGAGAGGCACTGGGCGAAATATTCCCTTCTAAATCAAAAACCTTTTCTAATTCTTTTATAATAGGAATGAAATCTCGAAAATGCTTTTCATTTTCCTGCATTTTTTCCAATTGAAATTGGGTTAAGCTATTGAGTTCAGGATAGCTTTCGTCTTCCAATAAAGAATTGAAAAATTTTATTGTATCATGTAATACCGTTAATCCTCTTTTCCATTCTCTCCATTCTTCTACAGAAAGGTAATTTTCTTCAATATTAACTCTGCCAAGCCATGGCCGTAAGTCTACATAATCCGATTGAGGAAATTCAGTCACGAAATTCTCCAAAACTGATTTCATCTCATCTACTTGCTTTACCCATTGAGAAACAAGTTTGAAATTATTTGAAAATTTCATTTTCAAACAAAATTCTCTTCCCATTTCAGAAACACATTTTTCCAAAATTTCATTCAAAATTTGTTTGACGCCTAATTTTTCCTCTATATTATCTGGGTAATTCAAATTATTCTAAATTTTTTAATTGTTCTAATAAGACCAAAGGGATTTTCTCATAGGATTCAACCGACCATCCAGCTACATGAGGTGTGATGATTACATTTGGATGATTCATTAATCGAACATATTCTTTAGTTTCTTCTTCATTCCAGGATGATACTTTTTCGTTTGGAAGTACATCCATTCCTGCTCCGATAATTTTGCCTATTTCTAAGGCATCATTCAAAGGTTTTAAAGGGGAGATATTCCCTCTAGAAACATTTAAAAAGACGAATGGCTTTTGAAATTTTTGAATAAAAGAATCATTTACCATTCCGATGGTCTCTGAGGTAGCAGGAATATGTAAACTAATTATATCGGCCTTTTTGAATATTTCGTCCATATTTGATTCAAATTCGAATCCTGATTTATATTTATCATAGACTAAGATATTCATTTCAAAATTTTTCAATCTTTTTACAAAAGCCGAACCATTATGTCCATAACCAATTACCCCAATCGTTTTGCCTGCAAGTTCCCATCCTCGATTAGATTCACGATCGAAAATTCCATTAGTAGCCTCAATATGTGCTTTTTTAATTTTGGACGAAATGGCCAATAATAAGCCTAAAACATGTTCTGCTACAGCTACTGCATTTCCTGCATTAGCAGCAAATATTCGAATGCCCTTGGATTCTGCTTCCTTTTCATCGATTAAATCTAGGCCTGCCCCAGCACGAGCAATGAATTTTAAGTTGCTAGCTTTATCTAAGAAAGTTTTATTAATTTTCGTTTTAGAACGAATTACTAAACCTTGGTAATTGCCAATTATTTCAAGAATTTCTTCTGATTTAATCTCTGGTTTATAATCATAAGAATAACCTAATTTTAAGAGTCCATCCATCATATTTTGATGAACATCATCTACAATCAAGACATTTCCTTTGTTCATTATAATTCCATTTTATTTTTTATTAAATCTAGGGCAACAAAATAGGCTTGCATAAAGGAATTTGGCTCTGCAATTCCTTTTCCTGCAATATCATAACCAGTTCCATGATCTGGGGAGGTACGAATAACAGGAAGTCCTGCTGTGAAATTTACCCCATTTTCAAAAGCCATGTATTTAAAAGGAATCAAGGCTTGATCATGATACATTCCTAAGATTCCATCAAATTTTTTAAATTGATGATTCCCAAAAAATCCATCAGCAGGGAAGGGGCCTAAAACTAATTCACCCTTAGCTCTGAAAGAGTCTGCAACGGGTCCTATTAAAGTCTTTTCCTCCTCACCTAAAAGTCCATCATCCCCAGCATGCGGATTTAGACCTAATAGAGCAATTTTTGGTTTATCTATTTTAAAGTCCTCTCTTAAAGTTTGTAAGAATAGGCTGATTTTAGATTCTAGACCTTCCTTTGTAAGTTCTGAAGCAACTTTTTGAAGGGGTATATGACCAGTTGCCACACCCATTCTTAATTCTTCAGCAACCAATAACATTAAGGAATCTTTTTTATCGAAGCGTTCAGTCAGATATTCGGTATGTCCCGGAAATTTAAATTCTTCTGATTGGATATTTTTTTTATTGATTGGAGCAGTAACTAAGGCAGCAATCTTTCCTTGATCTAAATCGTCGCAAGCTGCTTTTAAGGAAGCAAATGCAGCCTTTCCAGCCGCTTCTGTCACTTTTCCTGGTTCTATTTGAATAGCCTGATCATCCAAACATGGGATGATATTCAATTGATTTTCACGGATATGATCAATAGATTTAACGGTATAGGTCTTAAATTCATTTAGATCAAGATCTTTTTTATAAAAATTCAAGATTTTTTCTGAACCATAAAGAACAGGAATTGACCATTTAAATAATTTTGTATTTTGAATGGTTTTTAAAATTACCTCTGGGCCTATTCCATTATAATCTCCAATACTTATACCTATAATTGGCTTATCCATTTATCAATTGTTTAATTAGCTACAAAGATAAACAAATTATTAGTCAAAAATATTTCCAAATTATAGTATTCCTTAATAATTCATTTTTACAAGGAATTTATCCATGCTTGAACTAATTTAATTCCTTCATCATGGTTTAATTTCCGACCTAGTTCAGGCATCATAATTCCAGGATCAATTGAATTCATTCGATAATAAAGGATGGATTCTTCAGCCTTTCCCGGTACAATATCAAATTGTAAATTTCCCGAACCTTTTCCGGCTGCCACGGGTGATTTCATCAGTCCATAGGCATCTTGTTTGAAATAATTCCACGATAAAAATAATCCTGAATTCCTAGCTGGTCCGGCTGGGTTATGACAATGTCCGCAATTAATATCTAAATAGGCTCTTACTCGATCATCTAAGCCCTGGTTTTCATCCAAATAGGAAACTAAATGATCTTCCTTACTTAAATCATCTGGCATTCCTATTAAATGTCCTAATTTCGCTAAATGTTTTAATTGATTTTCTTTTCCTGTTGAATAAGTAAAATCTCCGTTTAATTCTCTTGAACT
>CAZVFE010000126.1:0-3536 GCA_964626405.1 uncultured Cytophagales bacterium
ACTAAGGAAAATTTTATAGGAATATTTCGTCAAAATTCTTAGATTTTTATATCAAAACGATTATAAACTATATATTGTTCCAATAATCCAAATAAATTAAAATTTTAGTCAGAATTTTTTAATCAATTGATTAATAGATTTTTCTTTTGATTTAAAATTAATATCTAATCATTTTTGGCACCATTTTTGATCCATAGTTTGAATTTTTCTATATCACAGGGAGTCAGACTTATATTATTGGAAGGCATAGGAATAAATCCATCCAAATGTTGAATCGAACCTAATAATTTGCCATTGTTTATTTGAGCCAAAATAGTATCATAAGATTCCAATAAAATGGAATTTTGTTTCGATTTTGAATTATGACATCCCAAACAATAATTTTGAATGATTGGTATAATAGTTTTACTAAAGCTGATATTCAAGGTATCACAATTAGGAGAACCAACTGCCTCCATGCAGGAATTATTTAAAGCACCCTGGTTGATCCAAGTTAATATTAATTCCTTCTGGACCGCATTTAATTGAGCCAAAGGGGCTGGAGGCATTCTACCTAAATTAATTATTGCATATAATTGACTTGCACTGGGATTATTTAAATAAACTGATTTTCTAATCCCAGTATAACTTAGATAATTAGGACTTTCCGTGCCATCATGACAACTACTTAGCGCACAATTGGAAAGTATCAAAGGATATATTGTCTGCTGAAAATATACAGAATCTGGATCGCAAGTTGAATTAAGAACAATAGTTGTGTCTGAACCGCTATTATGATCCGTAATTGTATCTTTTACTTGGCTACTATCTGTCGAATTCAAACTAGTTGAATCTTTCAGATTCGTATTATTAATTGGTAAAATAAAGTTATCTTTTGAAATACAGGAATAAATAAGAAAACTTGATAAGGTTAAGAAAACGATTTTTTTCATTTTTACTACAAAGGCAAATAAATTTATTCAAAATTTCGTAATCTTTATGCCCCACCTAGGCTGTAAATAGACGAATAAACGAATTCTGGATACAACAAAAAACATCGGAAATTATGATTATTAAAATTGCGTTAATTAATGTTAATTGGGATTGATAATTTATATTTTGCATCGAAAGTTTCATACTTTCGTACAAACTAAAAATCATGTTTAAAAAATTCGCCCTTTTCTTTTTGTTAATCCTTCAATTTTCTTCATTTTATTTATTTCCTCAATCAAATGAAATTCAAGGAAATTTAATTAATCATCAAAATCCAATTCCTTTTGCAGATATCATTCTTTTTAAAAATAAAGATTTAAGTAATCCTATTGCATATGATTTGGCAGATAGTTTAGGTCAATTTAAACTAAAAAAAATATCAGGAGATAGCCTATTATTAAAAATTCGGGCATTAGGATATAAAGAAAAATTAGTAAATATTAATTTTAATAACAATACTAAAATATTCCTTAATAACATTGAAATGGAAGAAAGTGTGAAGGAATTAAATAATGTTGTTGTAGTTGGACAAAAACTGGCATTGCAAAAATTACCCAATGGAATAAGTTTTGATGCGAAACAAAATATTACTCAGGCTGGAGGAACTGCAAATGATTTGCTTAAAAATATTCCTACTATTTTAGTAGACGCAGAAGGAGGTTTAACTGTTCGTGGTAAAACACCCTTGATTCTTATTAACGGACGGACTTCTGGAATTTCGAATCTTAATACGATTTTGGCTTCGAGTATAGAAAAAATTGAAGTTTTAAATAATCCTGGGGCGGAATATGATGCAGATTCAGATGGAGGAATTATCAATATTATTCTAAAGAAGGAATCCAAATTGGGAACTAATATTTCTGGATTTATAGGCGCAGGAAAAGGAATAAAAGAGAGAGAAAGCGGAGGAATTACGATCAATCACCAGGATGAAAAATTCAATTATGCCTTTGAATATGATTTTAAAAAATCTCTTCGTTTTCGAAATATCAGTTCAAATAGATTAAATTCACTAGACTATATAAATTATCAATTATTACAAAATAGACATGATGATCGTATTGAAAATTCTCATAACCTAAGATTTAATTTCGATTATCTAATCAATTCAAAGAATACCATAAATTTGGAGTTAATTCAAACTTTGGAAGGCCAAACAAATGATGAATTTCTTAATTCATCTATATTTAATAAAATAGGTGAATTAAATGGTAAAAATCTTAGAGAATCTTTAGAATTAGAAAGGGAATCTGTTACTGAACTAGACCTAAATTATGAACATTTATTTAAAAAACCTGGAAATAAAATAATAATAAATTTTGCTAGTTCTATCGGAAAAACCACCCAAAACACGAATATTAAAACGAAAGATTTATTTACTCTTTCAAATAATTTTGGATCTATTTATAATCAAAAAACTAATTTTAAGGAAATTCCAAATATAAATTCTCTCAGAATCGATTATGAAAATATTCTTTCAGAAAAATTAAAATTAATCATAGGTTATAAAGGAATTTTGAGGTCTACAAAAGACAATTATCAAAATCTCAATGAATTAGGTAATACCTTTATAATTAACCCTTTAAATTCAAATTTATTCAATTATAATGAAAATATTCAAGCTTTTTATTTCAATTTTGAATCACAAGGAAATCAGAAAATAAAATATCAAATCGGCCTTAGAGCCGAAAATGTAAATAATAATGGATTATCTGAATCGTATAATACGGTAAATTTCAAAAGAAACTATTTCAATTTATATCCAAATTTAATCATTGAAATTCCTGCAGGTCAAAATAATCATTTTAACCTTAATTATTCAAGACGCATTAATCGTCCGAGTCTTGGCCAATTAAATCCATTCATAGATATTACAGATTCTTTGAATACCCATGGAGGAAATCCATATTTATCTCCAGAATATATAAATTTAGGCGAAATTGCCCATTCCATGAAAGGGGAAAATTGGAATCTTACGAGCACTGCATATTATCGTTATGCAAAAAATACAATTTTGGCTTATACGCTCATCAAACCTAATAATATAGCTTTTCTTTCGCCTCAAAATATTGGAAATACGAAAACTGTCGGTATTGAAGAAATATTTGATATTAATATTTTGCCAATTTGGAATTTGAATACAAGTTTCTCAGCTTATAATATGGATTTAAATGGTTCAATTGAAAATAATTCCATTAAGAATTCTGTTTTTTCTTATTATGGAAAAATTATAAATAATTTCAATTTAAGGAATAATGTCAAAATCCAATTAGTTGCAAATTATGAATCTCCTACTGCCACCACACAAGGTACCAGATTGGGATATAAATTTGTTGATATTGGTATACAAAAAAGAATTCTGAATAATAAAGCCAGCTTGGGATTAGTAATAAGTGATATTTTTAATACACAAAGATCCGGTACCACCTTAATAGACTCAAATTTTAGTCAAACTAGAACCTATAAAGTTGATACCAGAGCAATTTTTATAAGTTTTGCGTATTCACTGGCAGATATTTTTAAATCAACTTTAATAGAAAATAAATTTTCAAATAATTGATTTA
>CAZVFE010000127.1:0-3530 GCA_964626405.1 uncultured Cytophagales bacterium
AGCAAGAAAGTATTTTTGCCTCATTTAGGGCAAAAGAGGGAGGCTCCAGAAGCAGGAGAAATATTTGTTCAAAAAGACTTATTAACCACATTAAATAAATTAGTAGAGACTGAACGTTCTGCTTTAAAAGCAGGTAAATCACGGAAGGAAGCTATTTGGATGGCCTTTGATCGGTTTTATAAGGGTGATATTGCGAAAGAAATTGTAAGAGGTACAAAAGAACAAGGTGGTTTGTTTACCTTAGAGGATTTAGCCAATTGGAAGCCCAAAGAGGAAGAACCAAGGCATATTAATTATAAAGGTATTGAGGTATATAAAATGCAAGAATGGACTCAGGGCCCAGTGATGCTTCAAGCCTTGAATATTCTAGAGAATTTTGATTTAAAATCGATGGGATATAATAGTACCACCTATATCCATACCATTTACCAAGCTTTAAATATGGCCATGGCTGACCGTGATTTTTATTATGGTGACCCTTATTTTAGTCCCAAAGAACCAATGAAGGGTTTATTAAGTAAGGAATATGCCAAAAAAAGAGCCTCTGAGATTAATGTGGAAAGGAATAATCCACAAATCGCTCCTGGAGATCCTTATCCTTTTCAAGGTGAAAAAAATCCATATTTAGATCTTTTGAATGAGCGTTTTTTTAATTCGGATTCTAAAGATAGAAATTTTATGCCCAATCATGATGCTAAACCTCTTGCTTATTTAAATGACGAATATTTAGATCGACTTTGGCGAGGCACAACCTCCATTGAGGCAGCAGATAAGGAAGGTTGGGTGGTTTCTATAACCCCAAGTGGCGGTTGGGTTCCTGCTTGTATTGCCGGAAATACAGGAATTGGATTAAGTCAACGAATGCAAAGTTTTGTCATAGACGAAAAATTAAACCCTTTTAATGTAGTGGAACCTGGTAAAAGACCACGAGTAACCCTTACACCTGGATTGGCCTTAAAAGATGGTTTGCCTTATTTATCTTTTGCTGTTCAAGGTGGAGATACACAAGATCAAAACCTTCTTCAGTTTTTTTTGAATATGGTTGAATTTGATATGACTGTACAACAAGCAACTGAGGCAGCAAATATTAATTCCAATCAATTATGGCTTTCTTTGGGAGGAACAAAATTAGAAGATCGTCAGCCAATTCCTGGCAGTATTCTTTTGCAGGATAAAACCTCAGAAAAAATTCAGACGGAATTGATTGATAAAGGTTATATCATTAAATTGGATGATAGAACTTCAGGGCCAATCAATGCTATTTATTTTGATTGGAAACACGGAACCTTATGGGGAGGATCGAGTAATTATGGAGAAGATTATGGAATTTCTTGGTAAATATATGTGGAATAAAAAATTAATACTATTTCTCTTTCTTTCATTTTCCAGTTTTGGACAAGATTGGTTAATTGACCAATCAATCAGAAAAGCCGAGATTACTGTCTCAAATGAAACCTTGATTTTAAGCAACGGTCTTATTCAAAAATCCTTTTTTTTGAGCCCTAATTTGGTAGCTTTTGATTTTTTGAATAAGATGACGGGAGAACAAATACTGAGAACCATTCTCCCAGAGGCAAAAATTCAACTGAATAATCAAGAATATTTTATTGGAGGTGAATTGGATTATGGAGAAAAAGCCTATTTTAAAGACAATTGGAAGTCACATATTAAGGTAGGAGAAAATAATTTTCAATTCAAAACGTATTCTATCGAAGAAATTAAGCCAAATTTCCCGTTTAAAATCACCAACTATACAAGCACCAATCAATATGGTTCTGGCAAAAAGTTAAATTTATTGTTTTCTCACCCTGATTTTCCTAAACTTGATTTATTCATCATTTATGAAATATTTGATAATATTCCTTTAATATCCAAAAGTGTTGAATTAAGAAATCACTCCAAGGAAACCATTCAGATTAATCAAGTTTCAAATGAATATTTAGCAGTGGTAGAGGAGGAATCTGCCGTGGTAGGAGCTACCGATAAAATGAAAACAAATCATCAGCTTTACATTGAATCAAATTTCGCCTTTAATAATTCCATGCATCCTGAAATTTCTAATCAGTCGACGCATTGGCAAATAGATTCTTCCTATACCTCCCAGGTTAATTATCAATTAATGACACCTGCCATTTTAGAAGTATTTCCAGATAAAGGTTATGGAATTGAATTAAAGCCTAATCAAGGTTTTCAGTCTATCAAAACCTATGAATTAATCCTCGATTCTTATGACCGAGAACGAAATGGTTTGGCACGGAGAAAAATGTATAGGACAATTGCCCCATGGACCCAACAAAACCCCATTTTTATGCATTTGGTAAGTAAGGATGACCAAGAAGTCATTAAGGCGATTAACCAATGCGATAGTACGGGTTATGAGGCTTTGATTTTAAGTTTTGGTTCTCATATTAATATGGAAGATACCAGTTCTAAAAATCTTATTCGATGGAAAAAATTAGCTGATTATGCCCATGAAAAAGGCATTAAGATAGGAGGGTATTCTTTGTTTTCTTCCCGGTCTATCGGACCAGAAACAGATGTCATTGATCCGACTACTTTGAAACCTGGTGGAGCCTTTTTTGGGAATGCCCCTTGTTTGGCAAGTGAGTGGGGCTTAAATTATTTAAATACCTTAAAGAATTTTTATCTTTTTACAGGTTTTGATTTATTTGAAAATGATGGACCATATCCAGGAGATGTATGTGCTTCAACCCATCATCCCGGACATAAGGGTTTAGAGGATTCCCAATGGATTCAAATAAATTTACAAAAAGAATTATATCGTTGGATGAATGAAAGAGGAATTTATATCAATGCACCCGATTGGTATTTTTTAGATGGAACACATAAAATTGCAATGGGATATCGAGAGGTTAATTTTTCTTTACCAAGGGATCAACAGCGAATTTTGAATAGGCAAAATATTTATGATGCCACTTGGGAAAAAACCCCTTCAATGGGTTGGGGATTTGTTCCTCTAACGGTTTATCATGGAGGTGGAGAGGATGCAATCTTAGAACCATTAAGTAAACATTTGTCAGACTATCAGCAATTGATGATGCAATATTATGGCGCAGGTATTCAGGCTTGTTACAGGGGCCCGCGTTTATATGATACGAAGGAAACCAAGGAGATGGTCATAAAAACCATTCAATGGTATAAAAAGTATCGAGATATTTTAAATTCAGATATCATTCGTTTAAAAAGAGCAGATGGAAGATCTTGGGATGGTTGGATGCATTTAAATCCCAATTTGAAAGAAAAAGGGTTGGTCATGGTATTTAACCCAACAGGGGAGGATATGAATGTGGATATTAATTTACCCCTTTATTATTCTGGTTTAAGCAATAATGCAAAAATAAGGATACAAGAAAATAAAGCAAAAGAATACCAGTTAGATCGAAACTATCAAATAAATATTAATTTAACTATTCCAGCCAATTCCTATAATTGGTTGGTAATTGAATAATCTATTATGAAAATTTTTAAAACCTTATTTCTTTCTTTTTTTATCTTTTTTACTTCCTATT
>CAZVFE010000128.1:0-3503 GCA_964626405.1 uncultured Cytophagales bacterium
AAACCCCTCTACCAATTTTCGATCATTGGATAGGCGGGGAACTTTATTTTGTCCGCCGAGTTTGCCCTGTGATTTCATCAATTGAATGAAAGCATCTTTTGGTAAAGATTGTATAACCAGGGGCTGAAGAATAGCCCCTACAATTAAATCTTTATAATAAATATTCTGCTCCACCATCTTATCTTCTAAATCCTTTTGGAAGGCTTTCAAATCCTTCGGCTCCTGCTCAAATTCAATAAACCATTCATGATAAGGTAAGCCCTTTGGCGGATTCACCTGCGGTGCCACCGTAAACTCGGTTACCTTCACCTCCGGATTTCTTTCTAAGGCATATAACATGGCTTTTTCTACCTCTTCCCCAATTACATGCTCCCCAAAGGCAGAAATAAAATGCTTAATTCTTCCCGTTACAATAATGCGATATGGTTCCTTCGATACAAACTTCACCGTATCTCCTATAGAATAAGCAAATAATCCCGCATTCGTCGTAATCACCAAAGCATAATTCACCCCAATTTTTACATCATGCAAAGAAATTCTCGTAGGCTTTTCATTAAAATACTCATTTACCTCAATAAACTCGTAAAATATTCCTGCATCTACCAAAAGTAATAATCCCTCTTCCCCAGAAGAATCTTGAAAGGCAAAAAATCCTTCAGACGCTGGATAGGTTTCCACAATGTCGATTTCCCGACCGATAGATTCTAATAATTTCGCTTTATATGGCTCAAAATTCACGCCGCCCGTCACGAATAATTGAAAATTTGGAAATAATTCTCCTATTTTCTTTCCTGAATTTTGTTCAAGTGCATCAAAATACATTTGAACCCAAGGCGGAATTCCAGAAATTAATCCCATATCCTGGTGAATGGTTTCTTCCACAATTTTTCCCAACTTTTCTTCCCAATCCTCTATGCAATTGGTTTCATAAGAAGGTAATTGATTGGTTCTTAAATAGGATGGAACATGGTGATTCACGATCCCAGATAAACGTCCGAAATGTATCCCATTTTTTTGATCCATTTCAGGTGAACCCGATAAAAAAATCAATTTTTTATCTAAAAAGGCTGAGTTTTTGGAATAAAAGACATAATGCAATAAAGCATCCCTCGCCCCAGCAATATGGTATGGCATGGATTCCTTCGAAATGGGAATATATTTTGCCCCTGAGGTCGTACCAGAAGTTTTGGCAAAATACAAAGGCTTTCCAGGCCAAAAAACATCCTCTGCCCCTTTAAGAGTTTCTTCGATATATTCGCGGTAATCCTCATAATCAAAGAGAGGAATCGTATTTTTGAAGTCGAGGTAATTCTTTACTTTATGAAATTCATAGGACTTACCAATTACGGTATTTTCGGCTGATTTCAAGATGGAGTGCATCCATTTATCTTGTAAATCCAAGGCATTTTTATGGCTCGATCTGTACTTTTTTACAACAGATTTCGCAATAAATTGAGATAAGAAAGAACGGATGCCCATAACTTATAAGTCTTTTGTAATTTCGTTTAATTTACGAATTTTTTCTTCAAAATCTCCTTTGATTTTCTTCCGATAAGATTCTAAATTATCTAAACTTTCCTGAATCTGATCGGGAATAATATCATTTAAAAAAGCCTTTAATCTTTTGGCTAAAGTTGGCGATTTTCCATTGGTGGAAATACCTATTTTTAAATCCCCCTTCTTTACGATAGACCCTAAATAAAAATCACAAAGATCAGGGGTATCCGCAACATTGGTCAATAAATATCTTTGCGAACAAATTTGTTTAATTTCTTTATGTAATTCCGGCTGATCAGTAGCACAAATGACTAAGTGTTTATTCTCTAAATCTTCTACCTGAAATTTGCGTTTTATGAGCCTAACATTTGAAAAGTTTTGAATAAATTCCTCTAATTCAGGTAAAAAATAGGGGGCCACAAGGGTTAAATTAACCTCAGGAGAATTATTTAAAATAGCGGAGGCCTTTTCTAGACCTACATTTCCCCCACCAACGATTAACAAGTTAAGTTGATTTAATTTTAAAAAAACAGGAAATAATTGATTCCCTTTTTCCATTTTATTCTTGTTTACCAGCTAATTGTCCGCATGCTGCATCAATATCTTTTCCTCTGGATCTTCTTACATTAACAATCATTCCTTTTTTCTCTAAAAATTGAGAAAAAGCTAAAATTGCATCTTCCTTCGCATTTAGGAAATTGGCTTGTTTTATTGGATTATATTCAATGATATTAATTTTACATGGAAATGATTTAGCAAAATTCAACAATTCTTTTGCATCATCTAATCCATCGTTAAATTTATTGAAAACGATATATTCTAGGGTTATTCTATTGCCAGTTTCATTATAAAAATAGATCAATGATTCCTTCAATGCTTCCAAGGTATTGGATTCATTGATTGGCATAATCGTATTTCTTTTGGTATCATTTGCAGCATGAAGAGAAAGTGCCAAATTAAATTTTACTTTATCTTCGGCTAGTTTCTTAATCATTTTAGCAATGCCGGCGGTAGAAACCGTAATTCTTTTTGGAGACATCCCCAGGCCATCGGGAGAAGTGATTCTCTCAATAGACTTTAGCACATTCTGATAGTTCAAAAGTGGCTCTCCCATTCCCATATAAACGATATTTGTCAGGGGATGTTGATAATTTTTTTCTGCTTGATCACGTATTAAAACGACCTGATCATAAATTTCATGAGGTTCTAAATTTCTCTTACGATCCATATAGCCTGTAGCGCAAAAGCTGCAGGTAAGGGAACAGCCAACCTGAGAGGATACGCAGGCCGTCATTCGATCTTCAGTTGGAATTAAAACTCCTTCTATAAGATTCCCGTCGTACAGTGCGAAACTAGATTTAATGGTTTTATCGGAGGAAATCTGAACAGTATCTATTCCAACTATTTCTAGGCTATATTCTTCCTCCAACCAAGAAATGGTGGTTTTGGGAATATTTCTCATTTCCGAAAATGAGCGAACAGATTTCTTCCAAATCCATTCAAAAATTTGTTTAGCACGAAAACCCGGCTCACCGTGATCTTTCACAATTGCCGTTAATTCCTCTAAACTTAATTTTCTGATGGATTTCATCTTATGATTTCAATAATGCCCCAACTTTTGCAGAAATAGCTTTTCCATCTGCTAAACCAGCCAATTGCTTGGTCGCTACACCCATTACTTTGCCCATATCAGCAGGAGAGGAGGCTCCAACTTGAGCAATAATTTCCTTTAACTTAGCTTCCAATTCTTCATCTGATAATTGCTTTGGTAAGAATTCCTCAATAATGGATAATTCTATTTGCTCTTTTTCAGCTAAATCAGCTCTGTTTTGCGATTGAAAAACTTCTAAAGAGTCTCTTCTTTGCTTTGCCGCTTTTGTTAATAATTTCATTTCAACATCAGCCGATAAGTCCTTTCCAGAACCAGAAGTTTCTTCTAATAGAATTAAAGATTTTATTGCTCTAAGAGTTCTTAATCTATCCTGATCTTTTGCTCTCATAGCATC
>CAZVFE010000129.1:0-3447 GCA_964626405.1 uncultured Cytophagales bacterium
GCAATTTTGAGTGTTTATGGAACAAGAAAATTCATCGTTCCAATGATCCCAGATATTTTATTTACCGTTGGGAATTTTGAATTCACCAAAGGAATATTTCTAATGGTATTATTCGCAACATTGATGGTTGCGGCCTCAGTTTCTATGATTAAAGAAAAGAAAGGTAGCCAAGACTTAGAAGAAAAAGAACAAGTTTTTAATTATCCTATTATATTATTAGAAGGTATTTTCGTTGGAGCATTAACAGGATTAGTTGGAGCTGGTGGAGGATTCTTAATCATTCCAGCCTTGGTAATTTTATCTAAACTTCCAATGAAACAGGCAGTTGGCACCTCCTTATTAATTATCGCAGCAAAATCATTATTCGGATTTTTAGGCGATGTAGGACAAAGAGAGATCGACTGGCAATTATTATTAATCGTTACATTATTAGCCATTGGCGGTATATTTATAGGCGATAAAATATCCAAAAAAGTAGATGGAAATAAACTAAAAAAAGGATTCGGATATTTTGTAATGATTATGGGTTTGTACATTTTAATTCAACAAATATTTTTCTAAGATTTAACTATTAAATAAGTATATTATGAAAGTAGAACAAATTTATACAGGATGTTTAGCACAAGGTGCCTATTACATTGAGTCTAATGGAGAAGCTGCAATTATCGATCCTTTAAGAGAAGTCGAGCCATATATTGAAAAAGCAGCAAGAAATAAGGCAAAAATCAAATATGTTTTTGAAACCCATTTTCATGCAGATTTTGTATCCGGACATATCGATCTAGCAGCTAAAACTGGTGCTGATATTGTTTATGGTCCTAATGATGCTTGTGAATTTGATTGTATTATCGCAAAAGATAATCAAGAATTCAAAATCGGAAATGCAACTATTCGTTTATTACATACGCCAGGACATACCATGGAATCTTCTTGTTATTTATTAATTGACGAAGAAGGAAAAGAATGTTGTTTATTCTCTGGAGATACCCTTTTTATTGGAGATGTAGGTCGTCCGGATTTAGCTCAAAAAGTAAAAGCTAATTTAACTCAAGATATCTTAGCTGGTCATTTATATGATTCATTAAGAAATAAAATCATGCCATTATCAGATGATATCATCGTATATCCTGCGCATGGTGCTGGTTCAGCTTGTGGAAAAAATATGAGCAAGGAAACTTCCGACACCCTGGGAAATCAAAAGAAGACCAATTATGCGCTTCAAGATATGACTAAAGAACAATTCATAAAAGAAGTAACAAATGGTTTAATGCCCCCTCCTGCTTATTTCCCATTAAATGTATTAATGAATATCAAGGGATATGACAGTATTGATCAAGTATTAGAAAGAGGACAGCAAGCACTTTCTCCTGATGCCTTTGAAACAGCTGCAAATGAAACAGGTGCTATCATCTTAGATACAAGAGCCCCACAAACTTTTGCTAAAGAATTCGTTCCAAATTCAATCAATATAGGAATCGATGGTGGATTTGCCCCATGGGTGGGAACACTTATCCCAGATATTAAACAAGAAATCTTATTAGTAACAGATGAAGGAAGAGAAGAAGAAGTTGTTACTCGTTTAGCACGTGTAGGTTATGATTTCACTATTGGTTATTTAAAAGGTGGCATCAAGGCTTGGAAAGATTCTGGTAAAGAAATCGATTCGATTGAATCTATCTCTGCGGCAGATGCTGCAAAACGTGCTGCAAGTGGTGAGGGAGAAATTATCGACGTTCGTAAGAATTCAGAATATTTATCTGAACATATTGAAAATGTAGAAAACGCTCCATTAGATTATATAAATGATTCCATGACCAAATTAAACAAGGATAAAACGTATTTCATCCATTGTGCAGGAGGGTATCGTTCAATGATCTTTACCTCTATCCTTAGAGCAAGAGGTTATGATAATCTTATCGATATAAATGGCGGTTTTAAAGCTATCAAAGAATCAAATGAATTTAAAATAACGGACTATGTTTGTCCTTCAACTTTATTATAAAATTTAAATAACATGTTAGGAGATATCATTAGAAATCAAGAACCAACTGTGATCGATGTTAGAGAAGATTTTGAATTTAAATCAGGTCACTATTCAAAGGCAATAAATATTCCTTTAGGATTAATTCAAACAAATATTAATAATATTAAAGGAATGAAAAAACCAATTGTTGTATATTGCAGAAGTGGAAATCGTTCTGGAATGGCTCAACAAATCCTTCAGTCAAACGGAATTAATGAAGTTTATAATGGCGGAGGAATTGGAGACATGAAAATATATGACCTTTAAAATTAGAATATCATGACAAGACTACTGTACAACTGGAATATAATACGAATTGTAAAATTAGCATTCGGCGTATATGCCTTATTTGAGGCCTACACCTATGCTGATTGGATGATTGGGGCATTAGCGTCCTATTTGGTCATCACAAGTCTATTTAATATCGGTTGTGCAGGAGGTTCTTGTTCTATACCAAACAGAAAAACCTAAATATAATTATAAAACTTAAACACAACACCTATGCTTAACTCACCATGGCCATGGTATACTGCAGGAGTACTCATTGGCTTAATTGTACCTGCTTTGCTGATTCTCGGAAATAAAAAATTCGGAATCTCATCAAATCTTCGACATATGTGTGCAATTTGCGCTCCTTCCAATATCCCCTTCTTTCAATATGATTGGAAAAAAGAGATTTGGAATTTTTTCTTTATAGGAGGAATTGCAATTGGAGCATTTATTGCAAGTTTTTACATGACAGATCCTAATGCTGTTGTGGTAGACGAAAATCTAAAACAAGATTTAGCCCAATATGGAATTACTGATTTCAGCAATATCGTACCGGTGGATCTATTTTCTTTTGAAAGTCTTTTTAGTCTAAGGGGCTTTATAATGATGGTAGTTGGAGGATTTTTAGTTGGATTTGGAACCCGCTATGCTGGAGGTTGTACATCTGGACATGCCATCATGGGGCTTTCCAACTTACAATGGCCTTCTTTAGTGGCAACAATTTCATTTATGGTTGGAGGTATCATTATGACCCACCTTATCCTTCCTTATATTCTAGCACTTTAAACCGAAAATTCAATGGAAAAATTTATATCAAATTTAAAATATTCCTTAGTAGGAATCGTTTTTGGAATTGTATTCGTAAAGGCTGAAATTGTTTCTTGGTTTAGAATTCAAGAAATGTTTCGTTTTCAAAGCTTTCATATGTACGGAGTAATAGGCACTGCAGTAATTGTTGGAGCAATTTCCGTTTTCTTAATAAAAAAATTAGGGATTAAAACCATCAATGGTGAAAAAATTGAAATTCCAAATAAGGAGTTCAATAAAGGAAATATCATTGGCGGACTGCTTTTTGGCCTAGGTTGGGCTATTACAGGTGCTTGTCCAGGCCCCTTGTTTGCTCAATTAGGTTCAGGTGTATTAGCTGTAATAGT
>CAZVFE010000130.1:0-3406 GCA_964626405.1 uncultured Cytophagales bacterium
CCAAGATTCTTCCTCGAGCACCATTGGTTTTAGATGTGCGATGATTTCAGCAGGAACCAATAAATAGTTTATTTCACAGCAGCTAAACAAATAAGGCTTAATGAGGAAATATTATTTTCCCATAAAACCTCGGCGGCAGCGATTAATGTGGCACCCGTAGTCAGGGTATCATCTAATAAAATGATTCTTTTCCCTTGAATTTTTCCTTTTTCAATGAGGTGAAATACCTCCTTAAGTTCTTCTTTTCTCTCCTGCTTATTGAGTCTTACCAAAGACCTTGAACCTGTTTTTCGAAGTAAAACATCGGTTAAAATTGGAATTAAAAATATTTCAGAAAGACCTTTGGCAATCTCCTCTGCCTGATTATACCCCCTTTCTTGGAATCTCCGACGGGATAGAGGAATCGGAATAATAAAATCCGCTTCCAAATTAATTTCATTTTCCAATAATTCAATAGCCATCCATTTTCCCATTTCCCTCCCAAACTTTTTTTGGCCACGGTATTTAATTTCATGCATAATATGCTGAACAATTCCTCCAGAATAAAAACCTAAAAAAGCGTAAATCTGATCAAAAGGGATATGACCAAAAAATTTTTCCTTCAACCAGATTTGGTCAAATTGTCTAAATCCTAGTTTTGGTAAAGAATATTTACAAGTAGTACATAGAAATTTTTCTCCCCAAAAAAGCCCTTGTTTACATCCTAGGCATCTAGGAACATAAATTAATTGTAAAATACCATGGAAGATTCCTAAAAAACTTTTGTATTTCATTAAGTTTCAGTAATTTTGCACCTTGAAAATTGGATAACGAAAATATAAATTGAAATTGTCCAATAGATTGATATTATTTAATTGTATTAAAAACAAACAAGTATAAAATGTCACGCGATTTAAAATTCACTAGAAACATTGGTATTGCCGCCCATATTGATGCTGGTAAAACCACCACCACAGAGCGTATTTTATTTTACTCTGGGGTAAGCCACAAAATTGGGGAAGTACACGATGGTGCTGCTACAATGGACTGGATGGAGCAGGAGCAAGAAAGAGGTATTACCATTACTTCAGCTGCTACTACCGTAAAATGGCCCTACCGTGGAAACGATTACCATATCAATATTATTGATACTCCGGGTCACGTAGACTTTACAGTAGAGGTAAACCGTTCTCTTCGTGTATTAGATGGTTTAGTATTCTTATTCTCTGCAGTAGATGGTGTGGAGCCTCAGTCTGAAACAAACTGGAGATTAGCCAATAATTACAATGTTGCTAGAATTGGATTCGTAAATAAAATGGACCGTTCTGGAGCCGACTTCCTAAACGTTTGTCGTCAGGTGAAAGAAATGTTAGGTTCAACTGCAATTCCTCTTCAATTACCAATTGGTGCTGAATCAGACTTCAAAGGAGTAGTTGATTTAGTAAATTTCCGTGGTATTCAGTGGAATGAAGATGATATGGGTATGACTTTCGAAGAAATAGCAATTCCAGAAGATATGGTTGCTGAAGCGGAAGAATATAGAGAGAAATTATTAGAAGCTATCGCGGAATTCGACGATAACTTAATGGAGAAATACTTTGATGATCCTTCATCTATTACAGAAGATGAGATTTTAAAGGCTTTAAGAGAGGCAACAATTTCTATGAAAATTGTTCCAATGTTATGTGGTTCTTCTTTCAAAAATAAAGGAGTTCAAACAATGTTGGATTATGTAATGGAAATCTTACCATCTCCTTTAGACAAAGAATCTATCAAAGGAACTAATCCGGATACAGGAGAAGAGATTGCTAGAAAGCCATCTTATCAAGAGCCATTCTCTGCATTAGCATTTAAAATTGCTACTGACCCTTATGTAGGTCGTCTTTGTTTCATCAGAGCTTATTCTGGAGTATTAAAGGCAGGTTCTTACGTTTTAAATAATCGTACAGAAAACAAAGAACGTATTTCACGTATATTCCAAATGCATGCTAACAAGCAAAATTCAATTGAAGAATTAGGTGCAGGGGATATCGGTGCGGTAGTAGGTTTCAAAGATATTAAAACTGGTGATACGCTTTCTGATGAAAAAGCACCTATCATCTTAGAATCAATGGAATTCCCAGAGCCAGTAATTGGTTATGCTGTTGAGCCAAAGAAAACTGCAGATGCAGATAATTTCTCAAAAGCTATTGGTAAACTAATTGAAGAAGATCCTACTCTACAGGTTGAATCAAATGATGAAACTGGACAGACTATCCTTAAAGGAATGGGTGAGCTTCACTTAGAAATTATCATCGATCGTATGCGTCGTGAATTCAAAGTTGAAGTAAATAAAGGAGCTCCTCAGGTAGCTTATAAAGAAGCTTTAACCAAATCTACAGAACACAAAGAGGTTTATAAAAAGCAGTCTGGTGGTCGTGGTAAATTCGCTGATATCGTATTTGAAATCGGGCCAAGAGAAGATGGAAAGCAAGGATTAGAATTCGTTAACAATATCGTTGGTGGTGTGATTCCAAAAGAATTCATTCCTGCTATTCAAAAAGGATTTGAAGAATCAATGAAAAATGGTGTACTTGCAGGTTTCCCTGTGGATTCAATGAAAGTACGTTTATTCCATGGTTCATTCCACGATGTCGATTCAGATTCACTTTCTTTTGAATTAGCAGCTCGTTTAGGATTCAAAGAATCAGCAAAAAAAGCAGGTGCTAAATTAATGGAGCCAATCATGTCTGTAGACGTTGTTACTCCAGATGAATATACAGGTTCTATTACAGGTGACTTAAACAGAAGAAGAGGAATGATGAAAGGAATGGACTCTCGTCAGGGAGCCGTTATTTTAAAGGCTGATGTACCTCTTTCTGAATTATTCGGTTATGTTACTGATTTAAGAACCTTATCTTCTGGTAGAGCAACTGCAACACTAACTTTCTCTCATTACGAATTCGTTCCTCAAAATATTGCGGAAGAAATCGTTAAGAAATCGAAAGGACTATAATTAGTGAAAAACTTTGAGTTCTTAGTTCAAAACTCAAAGTTCATAGTTCACAAAGAGCTAGGAATTATCCTAGCTCTTTTTTTTATTCAATAATATTTTTAAATTGAATCGTCTAACCCACTAATAATATGAAATTAAAACAAGGCCTTTTCATCCTAATTTTATTTATTACCTGCTGTTTTTGCACGCCTGACCCTGTTATTGAACCAAACCCAGAGCCCAATCCAAGCCCAAGTCCAACACCCAATCCAACCCCAACACCAAAACCCGGGGATGCTCCTATATTCAATCTTCTCAATACTTCAGGAGATACCATCAAATCCAGCACCTATATTGGAAAAGTTTTAGTCATTTTCTTCTTTGGAAATACCTGTCCTTTTTGTATCGCCGTTGGCCCCAAGCTTCAAACAGAAATTGCAAATGTCTACCACG
>CAZVFE010000131.1:0-3353 GCA_964626405.1 uncultured Cytophagales bacterium
GTCATATAAACATCCATGCTTCTTGCATTAAAATAAGTATCATTTCCCCAGATTAATTTTAAAGCAAAACTTCTAGAAATGGTTTGATTTATATTTTCCACTAATAGTTTTACTAATTGATTTTCCTTGGGAGTGAATTTTTGTTCAAAATCTCCCAAAATTAATTTAGATTTTTCAGGGAAGTAGTTGAATTTTCCTATTTTAATTTCTTTACTTAAAGAAATTTTATTTGCATTTGAACCCGTTTGAGTCCTTCTTAATACTGCTTCAATTCTTGCGGTAAGAATCTCCATAGAAACAGGTTTCGTAAGGTAATCATCTGCTCCTAATTTAAAGCCTTTCAAGGTATCTTCTTCCATGGACTTAGCCGTGAGAAAAATTATCGGAACATTTAAATTGGATTGTTGAATGTCCTTTGCAAGGGTAAAACCATCTTTTTTAGGCATCATGACATCCAAAAGGCAGAGGTCAAATTTATTATTAACAATTTCTGCAAGGCCATCGTCTCCATTTTCAACCCATGTTACCTGGTAATCTTTCTTCTCTAAATAGGTTTTTAGGAGGAATCCTAGGTTTGGATCGTCTTCAGCTAATAGGATATTAATTTTAGTTTTCATTAGATTGCGGATTTAGGTAAATATATAAAAAATTCTGTTCCTTCTCCTAGCGTACTTTTAACATTTATTCTTCCTTTATGTGCTTCAATAATCTTTTTCACATAGGATAATCCAAGGCCAAATCCTTTTACATTATGTATGTTTCCGGTTGGGACGCGATAGAAGGCATCAAATAATAAGGGAATATTTTGAGAGGCAATCCCGATTCCATTATCCTTAATGGAGAAAATTAATTCATTTTGATTTTCCTCTAAATTTATCTCAATTATTGGATTTTCCTTGGAATATTTCAGGGCATTATCAATTAAATTAAGGATTGAATTAGAAATATGGGTTTCATCTGCGAAATAGACTATATTATTTTCGGGAAGGTTTAACAGAAATTTTCCTCCCTTCGATTCTACCATTGGGATTTGAGAATCCACCAAATTAAGAATTAATTGATTTAAATCGATTTCTTTTTTATTTAAGACCAATTCTTCCTTTTCCATTTGTGCGGTTTGTAAAACCTTTTCCACCTGTTTTCCAAGTCGGGTATTTTCAGATTGAATAATGCCAATAAATCTTTTTAGGGATTCGTTTGAGTTGATTTGTTGATCTTCTGAAATTAATTGAGAAGCCAAAGAAATACTTGAAATTGGGGTTTTGAATTCATGCGTCATATTATTGATGAAGTCATTTTTTATTTCAGCCAATTTCTTTTGTCTAATTATGGTTTTAAGGGCATAATAAAAGCTTCCGATAATTACGGAAAGTAATAAGAAAGCAGATAGGAAATTTGAACCCATGGTTTGAAAAATATAAGATTTTTCATCTGGGAAAATCACAAATAAAGAAAAATCAGTAGGATTTAAATCATTTGGAAATAAGGTTGATTTATAGATATTTCTTTTTTTCTCCGAATGGAATAAATTAATATTAGAGGAATAAATAATTGAGTCTTGGGATTGAAGATTTTTAGCGATAGCGAATTCAAAGGGCAATAATACTCCTTCATCCTTAAACTCAGCTTTTAAGGATTCTTTTACTAATTCTGGGCTCAATCGATCGTATATAGGTCTTTCTTTAAATAGAAAATCTGAAAATATTTCCTCTGCCAATTCTGTTTTTTTCAAAAGTTTTTCCAATTCCGGGTCGGGTTTATCCTTAGAATTAGAGGAATTTGAATTGTCTGCATCAGCTTGCCGTTTTCTATTTGCGTAATTACGATTCGCCAATCGGTTCATGTATTGGTTAAAATCATTTCTCTCGTCCAATTCTTCTTTCATAGCTTCTAGGTCTATGGTCTGGCCATGAAATTCCTCTCTGATCACATTTCCAAAAGGATCAATTGTGATAGATTGTGCAACGAAATAATCGGACTGTGGGACTCTTCTATTTTGGCCAAATCGACGCATTTCGGGAGGAGGCGGACCAGCTCCAGGGAAATTTGAGGGGTTTGGAGGAGGAGGAGATTTAACGGATTTTTTAACAGCAAGTTTATCTTGAAGGATTTTAAGTTCTTCTTTTTGTTTTTCAAAATCTTGCTTTCTTCTTGCGAAGGTAATCATTTCCTCTTTTTCTAATTTTCTAACCACCTTTTCAATTCCATCTTCAACTTTAAAATAGAATTGTGCTTCTTTTGCTTCCATCACTTCTCCTAAATAATAGGTTTGAAACGCCACTAATCCTAACAGGGCGATACCCATGATGGTAATGATAATATTTAATTTTCTTTTATTCATAAATTAATCCTATCGCAAAAATAATGAATTATGGCTATTGAATTTAGGAATTCATCTTACTTAACATTCTTTAACAATAAGATTTTCTAAATTTGAGTAGATTTACGTTGTTAAAATAAACAAATAAATCAATGAAAAAATTATTTATGCTCGTGTTAATTGCTGGATCATTTTCGGCTTTTTCACAACAAACTAAAAAAGAAACTAAGGAAACTCGAATCATTATCAATAAATCTGATGATGGAAAGGAGTTTGAAACTAAGGAGGATCGTCAGATCACAGTAATCATGGATGACGAAAAGTCTGGAAAGATTATTGAAAAGAGAATTGTAAATGGAGATACTGTTTCGGTAAATATTCGTGAATTACCTGCTGGCGGACCTATGAGAATATTACGTGGAGGTGAGGATTCTCCTAGGGTAATGATTTTCAAAGATAAGGAAATGGAGGATGTAGAAGAGTTTTCTTGGAATGATGAGGAGGGAAATCATTTTAAATTCAGAGGAGAAAGACCGATGAGAGGAGATTTTCCGAAAATCAGAAAAGAATTTAGAGAATTAATGGAGAAGCATCATGGTAAAATGGGAGAAGGATTTCCACCAATGATGAGAGGAATGGAATCTGAAACGATCGAAGGATTAATGGTTCATCCAAATTCTCCTAATGATGGCAAATTGAACGTTCAATTCCATACAGAGGAAAAGGGAAATGTGGTAATTGCCGTGATGGACATTAATGGAAAAGAATTATCGAAATCAGAAATTAAAGATTTTGAAGGGCACTATTTTGGCCAAATAAACGTTAAGTCTACAGACAAAGGAGTTTATTTTGTGAGAGTAATTCAGAATGGTGATGGTTTAATAAGAAGAATTAAAATTAATTAAGTAAATAGTTGTTTATGGTTAAAAAGGCCCCGAAGATTTCGGGGTTTTTTATTTTATTAGAATAAAGTCCCAGGAATTTGTTTAAATGGGATACCTAAATGTTCATAGGCTTTTTGGGTGGCTTCTCT
>CAZVFE010000132.1:0-3265 GCA_964626405.1 uncultured Cytophagales bacterium
AAAAGAGATAAAAATAATACCTCAATACTGATATAAGAATCTCCAAATTCTCCTTTTATTTTTTCAGCTTTTGATAAAACTTCATTTAATCCAGCAGAAAAATATGGCTGACCCCCTGAAGATTTAGGATATCTTTCAATAATTGAATCAATTCGCAGCTCCAATTGATCTGATTCCTTACCCAAATTTTTAAATAAATAAATTAAGGTTTTGGTATCATCCTTCAATAAAGCCTTCAGTAAATGACCTGTCTCGATCACCTGCTGACCAGCTCCTGCCGCAATGTCCAACGCTTTTTGGATTGCAGCCAATGCCTGAGATGTATAGTTTGTTGGGTTCATGTCTCTAATAATTGCAAGATTGAAGCCACCCTATAAAATCAGAAAATTTGTCGGTAAATTTTATTGGAATTTATCAAAAATATGCCAAAATGACATATTTAGGCGGTTTTATTGGAAAAATAGGCTTTTGCTTCTGCTTCAAAATATTTCAAGAATTTCTTCAATTCTGGAAGTTCTGTAGACCATTTTTCAAAATCACATTTCTTTGCTTTTGCCTCTACAATTTGCAGAAGTTCAAATAAAGGAATTGCGCCAAAGGTTCCGGAATTTCCTTTTAAGGTATGAAGTTCTGATTGTGCTTCCTTACAATTATTCGATTTAACTGCTAAAACAGCCCCATTTAATTGATCCTTTGCTTCGGAAATAAATTCAAAAACCATCTCTTCAACTAAGTCTAAATCCCCTCCTACAGCTTTGGTTAAACTATCTAAGATAGATCTATCCAAATATTCAATGGATGGCTTAATTTTCTTAGCTCTTTTAGCCTCTATTTTTTTTATGGGACGATTCGATAAATCTGCTATTAAACCTAACAAGGCCTCTCCACGAATAGGCTTGGCAAGGAAATAATCCATGCCATTTGCTAAAAAATTTTCTTGGTCTTGCTTCATGGCATAGGCAGTCATTGCCACAACCGGAGGAAGATTTTTATATTTTTCACGCAGTTTGGCTGTGGTTTCCAATCCATCCATTTCAGGCATTTGGATGTCCATTAAAATAACATCAAAATCCATTCTTTTTGAAAGTATTTCTAAGGCTGCAAAACCTGAATCGGCTTCAATAACTTCTGCCTTTACCTGCTCCATGATTTTTGAGGCTACTTTTCGATTCGTTGAATTATCATCAACCAATAAGATTTTCACTCCTTCCAAATCAAATTGACCCAGAGGAATAGTCTTATTTTCATGGATTGGATTTACCAATTTAGAATCCCCCTTTTTCAATTGAATTGTAAAATAGAAATTTGAACCTTCACCAGGTTTGGAGGTAACAAATATATCCCCCTGCATCATTTTTACAAACTCCTTTGAAATTGCCAATCCTAGGCCTGTTCCACCATGAACTTTCTTGGTGGAATTATCCAATTGTTGAAAAGAGTTAAACAATTTTTTAATGTCCTCCTCTGAAATCCCAACTCCTGTATCTATTACTTCAACAAGAATTTCAACTTTATTTGATTTGGTAGAAGTAGATGTCAAGCGAATTTCAACTTTCCCATTTTCGGTAAATTTTAAAGCATTTGAAGTAAGGTTAGACAAAATTTGTAAAATACGAATTTCGTCTCCTTCTAAAATTGTGGGAAGTTTAGGATCCAAAATATAACTTAACTGATTATTTTTTGATTTGGCAACCTGAGAAAACAAGCCCATCAAACGGTCCAATAATCGATTAATATCGAAATGGATTGGATTTAAGACCATTTTTCCTGCTTCAATTTTTGCAAAATCTAGAATATCATTCAAAATATACAATAGAGCCTCAGAGGATTTTTTAATAGTATCAACAAAATCTGCCTGAGATTCATCTAATTTAGTTTGAGAAAGCAAATCTGTCATCCCGATTACTCCATTCATAGGAGTTCTAATTTCATGCGACATATTTGCTAAAAACTGTTCTTTTACTTTTAGTGAATGTTCGGCCTCTTCTCTTGCTTCTACTAGATCTTTTTGATAATTTTTTAATTCTGTAATATCTTTTGCGATACCTGAAACCTCATCAATTTTACCTTCTGAATTTGAAATAGGATTTAAAAATACTTCCAACCATCTTTCCTCTTTATCATCAGCAGAAATCTTAACCTCAAAATGCTGTTTATCCCCATTAAATGCGTCAGAATAATGTTTTGCTAATTTTTGCCTTTCATAATTAGCAAAAAGTTTAAAACCTAAATTCTCTGTTTTAAGTCCAATTGCAGGTCTTCGATTTATATATTTACTCAATAAATCTGAATAATTCTGATTAAAGAAAGTCAATATTAAACGTTTATTTACAGACCACATTAAATGGGAGGAAGATTCAAAAATTGCATTCAAACGAGCAGTTTCCCTAGCCAAGGCCTCCTCTGCTTGTTTTCTTTCGATGGCAATTGCAACCTGTCGTGAAATGAAATTTAATAATTCTAAATCTCGGTTTTCATATTTATTATTTCTTTCATAGGATTTAACTCCAATAATTCCCGTTACCCTATCCCCCACCTTTAAGGGAACGGTTAAAATTACCTTTGGAACAGTTCCGTAATAATAGATTTTTTTTTCATTATGAAGTTTTAAAATATCTTCATCGTGTAAAATCAATGGACCATTATGGGCAATCGCGTATTCTGTAAGTCCATTCCCCAATTTTCTTTTTATAAAATGGATATTAGGATCGAAATGTTCATCTTCATAATAAGGAAAATAGAGTAGAGAGGTTTTAGGATCATATTGCGCAATAAAGAAATTCTTTACGTCAATCACTTTTCCCAATTCGATATGAATATCCTTGTAAAGGTCATCTAAATTTGTTGCAGCCATGGCAACAGTAGAGATAGAAGAATATAATTTTTGAGCACGTTCGGCACGAATTCTAGAGGTGGAATCATGCAAAATACAACGGTAGGCAGAAGGAACTCCTTTTTCAAACCGACAAGTTACTGAGCCAGAAAGATAAAGTCTTCTTCCATCCTTTCTTTTAAAAACCCCCGTATATTCACCTAAAGTCTCTTTAGTATTTAGTTTTTTAAAATAATCCTCGGTATTTTCTGCAAATTCTGGATGTAAAACATCTTGAATTCTTAGGGCCTTTAACTCCTCTTCATTATAGCCCATGGTATCCATGAAGGCTTTATTTACGAAAAGGAATCGACCTGAAATGCCTGAAATAAAAATTAAATCAGAAGTATTATCAATTAAATCCTGTAATTGAGCATTGGATTTATTCAAGGC
>CAZVFE010000133.1:0-3256 GCA_964626405.1 uncultured Cytophagales bacterium
GATCCAGATGGGAACGTTATGCAACCATACGACGCCCTTTCTAAAAAACATATAGTAACAGTAAGAGGACGGTTTAGACCGATCACAAATGTTTATACCCACATGATAAAATCTGGCCTTGATCAATTTGAAAATGAGCCAGATGTAGATGATAACAAGATTATACTTTTAAGTGAATTAACCTTAAAAAACTTATATGTTGGCCAGGAAGACGAAATTAATGAAAAGGACTTCCTAGACAGAGTAGATTTATTGTGCAGTATGGGCCAAACCGTATTAATTTCAAACTTTATAGAATACTATAAACTCGTTGCCTTCCTGTCTAAATTTACCAAATTAAAAATGGCCCTAATTATGGGTATGCCAAATTTATCTTATATTTTTGAAGAAGAGCATTATACCCATTTAAAAGGAGGAATTTTAGATGCATTTTCACAATTATTTGGAGGAAATATTCAATTATACCTTTATCCTACATTAGATACCAAGGGGAAACTCTTTAAATTAGAAGATTTTAAACCAGGAACTAACCATGAAGGTTTATTCCATTTCTTAACTGCCAATAATAAACTGATAGAAATAAAAAAATACGATGAGTCCCTTTTACATATCCAAACTGATAAGGTATTGGAAATGATTAAAAATAACCAAAAAGGTTGGGAAGAATTAGTTCCTAAAATTGTAGCAAAACAGATTAAGGATAATAAACTCTTCGGGTTAAAATAAGCCTATTTTAATTTAGATGTTTTTAAATTATTCGGCAATAGAACATATACTATTGTAGATAAAAATATCAATCCAGAAACATACCAATAATATCCCCATTCATTCCCAATACTTTTAAAATAAAGGGCAAAATATTCTGCGGTGCCTCCAAAAATAGCTACTGCTATGGCATAAGGGAAACCTACTCCCAAGGCCCTAATATAGGTAGGAAAAAGTTCTGCCTTAACAATGGCATTAATCGAAGTATAACCGCTTACAATAATTAATGCCACTAACATCCAAATGAAAATCTCCCACTCTGAATTAGCAATATTTATCGCATAAATTAATGGAACCGTTCCCAAAGTCCCCAAAATTCCAAATCCAATTAATAATGGCTTCCTCCCTATTTTATCAGATAGATGTCCAAACAAGGGTTGAATAGCCGCGAAAATAAATAAACTAAAAAAACTTAAAGTGCTTGAATCAGATTTTGAAAGTCCAAGAGTATTTACTAAATATTTCTGTAAATAGGTGGTATAGGTATAAAAAGCTGCAGTTCCACCTGCTGTTAAACCAAATACTAAAAAAAAGGATTTTGGGTATCTGATCAAAATTTTCAATGAGCCTAAATTTTTATTTTTAGATTCTGCAAACATAGGAGATTCTTTCATATGAGCTCTAAGATATAAAGCAGAAAAAGCAAAAATCGCACCTATGAAAAAAGGAATTCTCCACGCCCAATTGGTAAGTTCCTCCGGACTAAATACTAATTTCTGTAAAACTATTTGAACAATTAGGGCTAATAACTGTCCCCCTATCAAAGTAACATATTGAAAGCTGGAATAAAATCCTCTCCTATTTGGTTCTGCCATTTCACTTAAATAAGTAGCAGAAGTCCCATATTCTCCACCAACACTTAATCCTTGGATTAAACGAGCGAATAATAAACCTAAAGGTGCTAGAAAACCGATTGATTGATAAGTTGGAAGAATCGCAATCAAAAGAGAGCCAAAAGACATTAATAAAACAGAGAAAGTCATAGCAAATTTACGACCTTTTCGATCAGCCATTCTTCCCATTAACCAACCCCCTATAGGACGAACCAAAAATCCAACTGCAAAAATTCCGGCAGTATTTAATAAACTTATGGTGGGATTTTCTGATGGGAAAAATAAAGGTGCAAAATATAAAGAAAATACAGAATAAGTATACCAGTCGTACCATTCTACTAAATTTCCAATAGAGCCGCTAAAAATGGCTCTTAATTTTTGATTCGTGGTCAGCATAAAAAAAAGGGCTATTGCCCTTAAAATTAATTGAATAATTTGATAAAATCATCAAATAAATAGCGTGAATCATGTGGACCAGGACCAGCTTCTGGATGATGTTGAACTGAAAAGGCTTTTTTACCTTTAATTCGAATACCTTCCACTGTATTATCATTCAAATTAATATGAGTAAGTTCCACATTCTGATTATTATTGATATCCTCTAATTTAACAGCGAATCCATGATTTTGAGAGGTAACTTCAGATTTTCCTGTAATTAAATTTTTAACAGGATGATTTAAACCTCTATGACCATTATGCATCTTGTAGGTAGATAATCCGCATGTTTGTGAAAGAATTTGGTGTCCCAAACAAATTCCAAAAACAGGTTTATCTGAATTTACCATTTTAGAAACAGTTTCAACAGCATAATCCATTACGGAAGGATCACCAGGTCCATTAGACACAAAGAATCCGTCTGGATTAGATTTCATAATATCTTCAAAACTTGTCTTTGCTGGATATACTTTCAATTTACATCCTCTCGATGCGAAATTATCTAAAATAGATTTTTTTACACCAAGATCTAAAACTGCAACATTATATTGTGCATTTTCTTCTCCAACCTCGTAAACTTCTTTCGTTGAAACACGGGAAGAAAGCTCTAAGCCTTCCATGGAAGGAATATTATCTAATTTCTTTTGAAGCTCTTCCTTATCAAAAATTTCAGATGAAATAATGCAATTCATCGCTCCTTTTTTTCTCATATGACGCACAAGCGCTCTGGTGTCTACCCCATAAATTCCAACAATTCCTTCATTTTCAAAAAACTCTTGTAGTGAAATTTCAGTAGTTTGTCTAGAGGCAATCGGAGAGAATTCATTACATACCATGCCTGAAATCTGAATTTTAGATGATTCAGATTCTATATTTGGCATAACACCATAATTTCCTATATGGGAATTTGTATTGACAATAACTTGACCTGAATAAGAAGGATCGGTATAGACCTCTTGATAACCCGTCATACCAGTATTGAAACAAATTTCACCACCATTGGTACCAATTTTTCCTAGGGCTTTACCATGGAATAAGGTTCCATCGGCTAATAAAAGGACTGCTTTTTGATTGGGAATATTCATTGAAAAAAAACGTTTTACAAAAATATTAAAAAAAGGGCTTCAACCCAAAAAGCTGAAGCCCGATTTATAAAAAGATTTCAAGAATGCTTATGCTTTCTCTTCATTTTCTTCTTCAGAATTAGTTTCTTCTGATTTAGG
>CAZVFE010000134.1:0-3236 GCA_964626405.1 uncultured Cytophagales bacterium
AGGGACTTACCTGAATCCATGGTTCAATTAATTGAAAAAAAACAATTTGAAAAGGTAAACAATATTTTAAAAAAAATAGATTCCAAATTCAATGATTTTGAAAATATTCAATTTTCATTAGATTCGAATAAAATAGAAAAGGGGAATTTTAAAGAATTATTTACCAAGAATAGAAGAATGAGTACGATATTATTTTGGTTTTCCTTTTTTTTCTGTTTGTTAATCATTTATGGAATAAATTCTTGGTTACCTAAATTAATTATGTCCAAGCCTGAATACCAAGATAATTTAAGTTTAAGTCTTACTTTTCTGATGGTCTATAATATAGGTGCTGTAGCAGGTGCAATTATTGGAGGTAGATTAGGAGATAAAATAAATATTAAATATGTGGTTGCCGTATTTTTTATTTTTGCTGCCCTTAGTATTGGTTTATTAGGATTTGCAAATTCATTTTTCCTATATGTATTAATTTTTATTGCGGGTGCTACAACTTCTGGTAATCAAATTGTTTTAAATTCACTTTTGACTCAATATTATCCCATTCAATTAAGAAACATTGGATTTGGTTGGGCTTTAGGAATAGGTAGGATGGGAGCAATAGTTGGCCCTTCTTTGGTAGGATTACTTGTGAGCATGAAATTGACTTTTGAACAAAATTTCTTTGTATTTTCTATTGCTGCCGCTTTATCTGCTATAGCCATTTTATTCATTAATTTTAAAGGGGATTCAAACTAAGACAATGGAAGAAAAATTACGAATTAATCAATTATTAGATGCTTTTAAAAAAGCTAATCTTCAACCATTATGGACTTTAGAGAAGGATATTATGCCATTAGTTCCAAAACCTCAATCTATTCCATTTTTATGGAAATGGAATGAGTTATATAATATGGCGGAGGAAGCAGGGGAAATAATTACTTTGGATAAAGGAGGAGATAGAAGGGCAATTGCCTTAGCTAACCCAGGTTTAGGAGGTATGCCTTTTGCCACTGAAACATTATGGATGGCAGTACAATGGTTGAATGGTAGAGAGGTTGCTCCTGCACATCGACATACTCCACAAGCAATAAGGTTTATTATTGATGGAGCTGGATCTTATAGTACTGTTGAAGGGGACCGGGTCTATTTGGAAAGAGGAGATTTGGTAATCAATCCACCTTTATTATTACATGACCATGGGTCTGATTCGGATGAAAGAGCGATATGGATAGATGGTTTAGATATTCCTTTAACAAGATATTTAAATTCTAATTTTTTTGAACATGGTTCAAAAGATGTTCAAGAAGTAGAAAAAATCAATAATTTTAGTGTATTAAAATATGGGTCTGGAACATTAAGGCCAGCTTGGGAAAGAAAGAAGCCCGCTTATTCACCTCTTTCTACATTTAAATGGGAAAAAACTGAAAAGGCCCTGAATGATTTAGAAAAAAGTGGGGATTTTTGTCCATATGATGATGTAGCCTTGGAATATATAAATCCACTTTCCGGGGAGCCAGTAATGAGGACATTCTCCTGTTGGATTCAAATGATTCGTCCCAACATTCATACCAAAGCACATAGGGAGGTTTGTAGCACAGTATATTATGTATTTGAAGGTTCGGGGTATTCTATTATAGATGGGGTTAAATTTGAATGGGAAAAAGGAGATTTATTTGTTATTCCAAATTGGGCTTGTCATGAGCATGTCAATCCTACCAAGGAAAAGGCTTTATTATTCAGTATAAATGACCGTCCCACTCTAGAATTATTGGATAAATACCGAATGGAACCATTTAAAGAAAATAACGGTCACCAAGAAATTAAATCAATTTTTCAAAAATAAATATTATATAAATGAAATTAGCAAATATTCGAATAGAAGGAAAGGAATTTTTAGCCCTATCAATAGAAGATTTTATTGTAAAATTTGAAGATATTGGAATAAAATCTATTCAAAATACATTAGAGTGGATATTATTAGATGAAAAAGCTAAAAAGGATATTTTGTATAAGGTAAGTAATATCGATTTAAATGAATTGGTGAAAATTGGGAAGGCCTTGAAAATGATTGATGATCGAATAGAGTTTTTACCTGCAGTTTATCAGCCTAGCAAAATTGTTTGTGTTGGTCATAATTTCAGAACTCATATATTGGAGATGAAAAGAGAAATACCGACCCATCCTATGATTTTTGCAAAATATTCAAATGTATTAGCTGGTCATAGAGAGGTTTTGCCTTTGCCTGAAGTTTCGGATTGTTATGATTTTGAAGCTGAATTGACCTTTGTAATTGGGAAAAAGGCAAAAAATGTAAAAAAGGAGGAGGCTTTGGATTATGTAGCTGGCTTTACAATAGCAAATGATTTATCAGTAAGAGATTTTCAAAGAAGAACGCTTCAGTTTTTATCTGGAAAATCCTTTGATAAATCTGGCCCGATTGGCCCGGTAATGGTTACAAGAGATGAATTAAAAGATGTGAATTCTGAGAGGATGACCTTAAGGTTAAATGGGGAAATAATGCAAGAAACACCATTATCTGATATGGTTTTTACAGTATCAGATTTAGTAGCCCAAATTTCAGAATGTATGACGCTTGAACCAGGGGATGTTATACTTTCAGGTACACCTGGAGGTGTTGGAACGGCCAGAAACCCACCCGTTTATATTCAACATGGTGATACAATTGAAATTGATATTTCTAATATTGGCGTTTTGAGAAATAGTTTTAAGAAATTTTCTCTTAATAATAAATTTCCTTCCATTCATGAGATGAGAAATTCATTGAAAGAAGATAAAGAAGCTTATATTAAATTATTGGATTCTATCTCAGAAAAGGATCTACATAATCGTCCATATTCAGATTCTTGGATGATTTCAGAGGTTATTGTTCATATAGCAGAAGCAATTAATTTTTTCCTTGAAGAAAGTAAGAAAGGAATTAATAATCCAATGGAAAAAATTGGAAGACATAAAACTCTAGAAAGAAGGGTTAACCATATTGCTATTCATGCAGATAATTCAGCCCAAGAAATCAAGGAGCAAATTAGTAAAAACATAGATGAATTTTTGGAATTTTTAATTGATAAAACAGATATTGATTTAGAATTAATTATAGAACATAAATTAGCAAAATTTGGAAAAATGAAATTAGGTAGTTTTATAGATCATTTTGTTGTTTACCATTCCAAATCTCATTTAAAACAAGCAAATAATATTTTAAATAGGATAAATTCCCAACAATTAGGATAAGAAATTCT
>CAZVFE010000135.1:0-3232 GCA_964626405.1 uncultured Cytophagales bacterium
CCCTATTCCCTACTTAAATCTCTGGCTTTAATATCTTCTCTTTTATCGTAGAGTTTTTTTCCTTTGGCTAATGCGATATTGAGTTTGGCTATACCTTTATCGGAAATAAATAATTTAGTAGGAATGATGGTAAGGCCCACGTTTTTTAATTCCTTTTGTAGTTTTCTTAATTCTCTTTTAGATAATAAAAGTTTTCTATCTCTTAAAGGTTCGTGATTGTAATGGGTACCTAAGGCATAGGGAGAAATATGCATATTTCGAACGAAGAGTTCGTCTTGAAAAAAAGCACAATATGCGTCTGTAATATTTATTTTACCGGTACGGATTGATTTAATTTCTGTACCGGTAAGAACAAGACCTGCTGTAAATACTTCTAAGAAATGGTATTCAAAAGATGCTTTTCTATTTAGAACTTCTATCTTTTTTTGAACCTGCATAATCCTTATTTAATCCCTCAATAATTTCTTCTGTAACCTCAACATCTGGATTTGCAAATAAAATTCCACCTCCAATTTTGGAATATCCTAATACGAATTGGAATTTATTTTCAGCATTTACTTTATTGATATAATCATATATATTATTATACAATTCCTCATTCTTTTTTGCCTGTTCCAAGCCCAATTCTTGTTGCTTTGTTTGGCTGTATTGTTGTAATTCAGCTCCTTTTTTCTGAAGGGTCATATCAGCAGCTTGAAGTTCAGCTTGGCTCATTGCAGCAGCTCTCTGCTGAATAGCTTTTATTTCATTTTGTAAGGCTCTTTCCTTATTTCCTAAATCTACTTGTAAACGATATCCCTTATTTTCAAATTCTTTTTGGGCATCTTTATAAAAATCATAATTGGTCAAAAGGGAATCTGTATTCACAAATACAATTGTTTTTCCTTCTGAAGTGGTAATAGGTGAAGATTCTGATTTTTTATTTTGGTTAACAAATAAAAATATAACTAATACAGTTAAAATGGCATTCCAAATAATCGTTATGTTTTTCACAGATTTTATTTTTTAATTTTCAATTCACAAATATACAAACAGTATTGATTTTTCCCTTATTTATTATAAGAATTTAAATAAGTTCCCGTAATCGTCCATAATCCTCCAAATATTCCACCTAAGACCCCCGTAACGAAGATTAATAAAAAATCACTCCCTCCTAATGGTAAAATTTCAGCAATTTTTTGCGTTAGAATTGGTAGACGGTAATTATTAATGAATAAGGCCATTCCAAACCAAAGTACAAACCCCATTAAAAAACCAAACCAAAATGGTTTTTTTGTTCTTTCTAAAATAAAAGCTAAAAATGCAAATCCAAGGCCAAAAGCATACCATGAAAGAAATAAATTCATAATTAGTCCAACAACCAGGAAGATTATAGTTTTTAAAACAACATTTCTATTTTTCATAATTATTTAGTGCTTTGGATTTTATATTTATTTGATAATCTTGAATTCTTTTCGGAAGCTTTTTCCATAAATATTAATGGATAAAGTTCTCCGTTTGTCCAAGCTTTAATTAAATCATCATAATGTGGACTACCTGGATTTCCAGATTGTCCACCTGGATAAACACCATAAGCTTTTGGTTGTCCATTTTTAGCTAATTCCACCACTATCCTCCAAGAAGGCCCAGTGGTCTTAGTGGTTGCATTTACGATACCTGCGCCACCACCAATTGGAATGTCTAAAGCGCTAAAAGAATCTAATCCTGGCAATAAATGGCGGACTCCTGTAGCTTTATCTTTATACCATAACCAATTTTCTATTACTCCATATTTTTTACCTAAATCAGCAATCGTTTTTTCGAATGCTTCTTGTACGATGGTATTTTTATTTTCTATTGAATTTGTATTTTTTCGGTCAAACCATTTAAAATCTGGTTCATTTTTAATGGCATAAACTAATCTATCGGAAGATGGGTATTTCATAGGAATATTTCCTTCGCTTGGAAAATCATCCTCCCAAGTTAGGTTTTCAATATTATCAAACCAATTTTCAAAAATTGTTGGAGCAATTAATTGGGCATCATTGGATAAATTCCAATTTTTCAAATTCTCAAATGCTTCTTTTTCTACGGAAGATTTTGGAACAACGATTTCCAATAAACTTGGCAATACTTCTCTAGCAACCAAGTTTTTATTATCCATTTGAAGAAATCTTAGAGAATCGATGGTAATTTTTTCCATGGAGTCCAATCGTTCATTTATTCTTCTACCTCTTTCAGAAGGGGCATATTGCCAATCTAGGTAATAGGGATAGGAAGGATCTGTGGAAAATTGATTTGCAGAACTTACAAAGCCTCTTTTTGGATTTAATACATGAGGGTTTTGTTCATTTGGAATATAACCTTGCCAATCTGCCATTGGGTCTGTTCCATCTAAAATAAATTTACCTTGTTCCTTATATTTCAATGGAAATCTTCCATTTACCCAAAGTGCAATATTTCCTTGATTATCTGCATAGGCAAAATTTTGAGCTGGGGAAGCAATATGAGTCAAGGCCTCTCTGTAATCATCATAGTTTTTGGCTCTATTAATATTATAGAAAAAAGCCATTTCATCTGATTTTTCATGAGCAATCCATTTTAAAGCATGTCCTACTGGAATATTTTGCTTAAAGGATTTTTCATTTTCAGTATAAACTACAGGGCCATGATGGGTATAAATTACTGTATCAAAAATAGTCTCACCGCCTTTAATTTTAATTTCTTCTATTCTGATTTTTGTTTTTTTCCATTGATTATCATGCCAATATTCTTTCATACTCGCATCCTTGAATTTGATTTCATACCAATCTAAAACATCAGATCCAACATTAGTAACTCCCCAAGCAATCTCTTTATTAAAACCTTCAATTACATTTGGCGCGCCGGGCATAGTAACTCCATAAACATTAATTCCAGGTGCTACTAATTGCATTTGATACCAAATGGAAGGAAGGCTTAAAGTCAAATGAGGGTCATTGGAAAGAATTGGCATTCCAGATAAGGTTTTTTCTCCGGAGACCGCCCAATTGTTGGAACCAATTCCTTCTTGCGTTTCCTTTAAATTAATTTTAGATCCTTTTCCTACAAAATCCTTTGCTGGTTCAGGGGTTTGTAATGGACTAAAATCTAAAGGGGTACCTTCTGGAATAATTGGACTTTCTAGATAAGGATAATTTGGAAATAAATCATCTGTTATTTCCTTTCCATATTTATTTAAAATATTGGTTAAGTAAAGGTCATTTGAACCAGA
>CAZVFE010000136.1:0-3220 GCA_964626405.1 uncultured Cytophagales bacterium
ATTTTTTCTCCCAAAAGATCTCTTATCACCACGGATGCTGCAACGCCTCCGAAAGCAGCTGGCAAATAGGAAATTGTTCCATAAGCAGATTTTTTGAAATTTGATCCATCGGTTAAAATTAAAGATTCATCCCGAACTTTTTCTTTTGAATATACTGCCTTTATTCCTTTTCCTAAACCCATTTTTCGGCCTCTTTTTCGTACCAAAGAAGCTAGGTAACATTCCATGGTTTCAAATAAATCTGCAGTTCGAATAAGTGTTGGGTCCATTTTTCCACCAGCACCCATAGAAGAAACTATTTTATATTTTTTTTCATAGGCAGATTTCAATAATGTTAATTTTGGACTTACGCTATCAATACAATCCATCACATAATCGAAATCTTTGTTGGCCAATAAATCTTCCACTGCTTCAGGAGTAATAAAAGATTGAATACAATTTAATTTTAAATCTGGATTGATGGCTAATAATCGGTCTTTCATAATGTCGACTTTGGGAAGTCCGACAGTAGTAGCCAATGCAGGTAATTGTCTGTTTCTATTTGAATCATCCACCACATCCCCATCCACTATGGTCATCTTGCCAATTCCAGCCCTTGCGATAAATTCTGCAGCGAAGGAACCCACACCTCCAAGTCCAACAACTAATACATGAGATTTTTGTAATTTTTCAATACCTTCCTCTAAAATTAATAATTCAGATCGACTTAGCCAGGCTAAATTTTCATTCTTCATTTTTATATTTTTTCCTTTACTTCAAATTGAGTTGTTTTATCAGAATTCGTAATAATTAATTCTCCTATAAAACCTGCTAGAAATAATTGAACACCAATAATCACCATTGCTAGGGCGATAAAAAATAAGGGATTATCTGTAAGATTTCGAAAAGGAAGATTTTTGAAAATATTATAGAGTTTATCAATAATCAAATAAATGGTGATGATACTTCCAAGAAGAAAGGAGATGATTCCTAAGCTTCCAAATAGGTGCATCGGACGTTTTCCGAATATTTTTACGAAGGATATAGACAATAAGTCTAAAAAACCATAGATAAATCTTTCCATGCCAAATTTTGTTGTGCCGTATTTTCTTGATTGGTGTTGAACAATTTTTTCTCCAATTTTTTCAAAACCATTCCATTTAGCTTGAACAGGTAAATATCGGTGCATTTCTCCATAGACTTTTAGAGATTTTGCAACCTGTTTTTTATAGGCTTTTAAGCCACAATTGAAATCATGTAAATAAACACCTGATATTTTTCTGGTAGCCCAATTGTATAATTTTGTCGGTATTGTTTTTGAAATTGGGTCGAATCTTTTTTGTTTCCAACCGGAAATTAAGTCGAAATTTTCCGAATTTATTAGTCGATATAATTCTGGTATTTCATCGGGTGAATCCTGTAAATCTGCATCCATGGTGATAAAAACATCTCCATTTGCATGATTAAATCCTACCTGTAAAGCAGCTGATTTTCCCATATTTTTAGAAAGGGATAAACCGATAATATGTGGATTTTTTGATTTTAAAGATTGAATAACCTCCCAGGATTGATCCTTTGATCCATCATTGATAAAAAGGATTTCATAGGAGAAATTATTTTCCTCCATGACTTTTCGAATCCATTTTTCCAATTCTGGTAAGGATTCTTCTTCATTAAAAAGTGGTACTATTACAGATATCTGCATAAATTATATGACTTTGTCAAAAATAGCAAATATTTTAAAATATGAGGTAGTAGTCTTTCAAATAATTCTTAAACTCTGGGCTATATTCGTTTTCCAAGGTTTTAATTGGAAGGATTTCTTTCTTTAATAATTCATTTCTTTTGGAAAATAATCCAACCATCCTCAGAATTTTTCCTTCTTGTTTTGTCCATATCTCCCAAATTTGATTCAGGTAAAAGCCTTCTTCGTTTGCAAATTCAATGAATTTTTCCATTTCTTTTTCTGGGTAAAGGATGAATATTTTCCCATCGGGGCTTAAAAGGTTCTGGATAATTTTAATAAAATTCTTGGGCTTTAATTTCCCAGAATGCATTGCAAGGTTTTTAAAGGGATTGGAAGATTTTAGATGATCAAAAAAGAAAGGGGGATTTGAAAATATTAAATCAAACTTTCCTGGAAATTCAAAACTTTCAATATCACCCCAGAGGATTTTAATTTGATTTTTATAGGGGGAATTTAAAACATTTTTTTGAGCTAAGGCAGAGACATCGTAATCGATTTCTATTGCATCTATTCTTGAATTTTCATTTTTTTGAGCATACATAAATGCCAATAATCCTGAACCTGTGCCTATATCTAAAACATTGGTTGCAGGAAAATTTGCCAAAATACTTCCAAACAAACAAGCCTCTGTTGTGATTTTTAATCCTGGGTTACCATGTTCTAAAGAAAATTTTTTGAATTGAAATAGGGATCTATTTTCTTCCATAATCTGCTGGATTTTCTCCCCAAATTTCGGTTTCCCATTTATAAACCGGATTATGTTTTGGGTTTTTCTTTAACCATTCCAAGGCCTTATCCACCATTGAGAATAATTCCTCTGTTTGGGGTCCTCTTTCTAAATTTGTTTTGATTGCTTTGTTTTTAACCCATGCCATTGCTGTTCTAGAATCTGAATAAACTGGGTAATCTAAATTTTCCTTTTTTAAAAGCGCAAGTCCGTGAACAATTGCCAGAAATTCTCCTAAGTTTATTGTTCCAATAGGATAGGGGCCTCTTTTAAAAACTGAGGCTTTTGAATGCGTATCTACACCCTGGTATTCTAAAATTCCTGGGTTTCCTGCGCAAGCGGCATCTACGGAAAGTGAAGGAAGAATTGGCTTTGAATTAGGATTAATATTCAATTTAGCATTTTTGGACGATCCAGAATTGGCTCCTATTGCCTTCCAATAATTCATTTTTGAAGCTTTTTGAGCTTCTTCTAGGGAATCAAAGGATTTGTATTTGGCACCTTGAACATTTTTTACCAATTCTTGTGTTTTTTCCCAAGAATCAAAAATTCCTTTTTCTTTTCCTTCCCAAACGACGTAATATTTTTGTTTTTTGGCCATTAAATATTTCTCTCTATTGCACTAAATAATTTTTCTAAATCATTTTCCGTATGTGCTGGAAAATTTGCAATTCTAAAGGAGGAATCTTTCCATTTTCCATAACCTTTTCCTAAGATAATATTTTCCTTTTCGATATTTGATAAGAAATTTGATAATTTATCTTTTT
>CAZVFE010000137.1:0-3194 GCA_964626405.1 uncultured Cytophagales bacterium
AATCAGAAGTATTATCAATTAAATCCTGTAATTGAGCATTGGATTTATTCAAGGCTTCTTCTACTGATTTCTTTTCGGTAATATCTTCACCAATGATAGTCAGATATTCAGAACCCTCAACTTCTGAAACCACAGTAGATGCCACCTCAACCCATTTATTTTGGCCGGACTTTGTAATATAATGACGAACCTTCTTATCAAATAAACCCCCATTATCGATAGCATTAGCAAAAGAAACTCTTCTTTCTTCCTGTTCCTCTTTGGGAAGAAGGGTAGTAAAAAAGTCTTTCCCATTTAATTCTTCAGGTTGATAACCAAGAATATCATGGGCGTATTGATTAGCAAATAGGATTTCCCCATCTAAATTCATTATTAGACCGAAGAATTTAATTTCCTTGATGGTATTGATAATATTTCCCATTTATTGGTATTTGATATTCAAAATTATAAAAAAACCTTATTTTTGCCTATCAAAACTCTGTCTTATTGAAAAAGGTCAAAGCCAAAAAAAATTTAGGTCAACATTTTTTAGAGGATTTACATGCTGCTGAGCAAATTGTAGATGCTTTGAACGAAAATGGAGAATTCAAGAAAGTTTTAGAAATTGGACCAGGAATGGGTGTTTTAACACAATTTCTTCAGAATAAGAAAAATTTCGAAACGCATTTATTAGAAATAGATTCAGAGTCTGTTGAATATTTAAAAGCCAATTTTCACGAATTCCCGAAAGAAAATATTCATGGTGTAGATTTTTTACGGTTTCCTTTAGAGAAAATTACTCATGGCGAACCCTTTGCTATAGTAGGAAATTTCCCTTACAATATTTCCTCTCAAATATTTTTTAAGGTTTTAGAACATAAAAACGAATGTTTGGAAGTAGTTGGAATGTTGCAAAAAGAAGTTGCAGAAAGACTTGCCTCAAAACCTGGAAATAAAGCCTACGGGATATTATCCGTTTTATTACAAGCCTATTATGAAATCGAATACCTTTTTAGCCTAGGACCTGAGGTTTTCAATCCTCCTCCAAAGGTTAATTCTGGGGTTATTCGATTGAAAAGAATTAAGGATAAGGAATTAAATTGTGATCCAAAAAGATTTAAAATGATTGTAAAACTAGGTTTTAATCAGAGAAGAAAAACCTTAAGAAATGCTTTAAAATCCTTGGGCTTACCTGACCATCCCCTGCTTAACCAAAGGGCTGAGACCTTATCTGTAGATGATTTTGTTGAATTAGCTAATTTGTAAACAAATTGTTAATTTATAAATATTTGAGTAATTTTGGGAATCAAAAATAACGACTAAAAAAAATTCAAAATATGGAAGAATATCTAGGAATAGATGTTGGAGGAACAGGAGTAAAAATGGGTGTAGTACATCCTGAAACAGGCACCATCAATCATTTTCAATCATACGATACAGCAACTTGGAGAGAATCTAAGCATTTTGTAGAAAGATTATCAGACGCCATTGGTTTATTTTTATTTCAATACAAAAATATTAAAAAGGTTGGTATTGGTTTACCGGGGATTTTAACCAAAGATCGCAGAACACTTATTGAAATTACGGCGATACCAGAAATAGATGGAACTCCTTTAATTGATATTTTAGAAAATAAATTTCCAGGATATTCCTTTTTCATGGAAAATGATGCCAATGCAGCAGCCTTAGGAGAATTTTATTTTAGTCCAGAAAAAAATTCCATGCCGGAAAATTTCACTTTTTTAACATTGGGTACTGGAGTTGGAGGTGCAGCGATTATGGATCGTAAAATATTTTTAGGTGGAGATGGAAATGCTATGGAACCAGGACACGTTCCTTCCATAAATGGCAAGGTTTTAGAAAGAAATATTGGTAAAAAGGAATTATTACAAATGGCCAATCAAATGCGTAAGGAATATTCAAAACCAACCTTATTGGCAAATGATGGTACAATTTCCACTACATCTTTGGTAGTGGCAGCGGAGAAAGGAGATGAATTAGCATTAATGGTTTGGGATAAAGTAGGATCCTTACTTGGAAATGCCTGCGTTTCCTTAATAAGAATTTTAGATATAAAAAATATTTTCATTGGAGGAGGAATTTCTGCAGCCTTTGAATTTATTTTACCAAGTATGGAAAAAGAGCTAAATTATTGGCTTACTCCAGCTTATTTAAATAAACTTTCAATAAAAAAAGCATTACTTGGCAATGATGCAGGACTTTTAGGAGCCGCTTCGCTTTGTTTTTAATTTTTTTATTTTAATATTTGCATCGTTTTTGTTTCCTAAAAAATTTAATTAAAATGGCAGAGATTTCAGAAAAAGTAAAGAGTATCATCGTTGAAAAACTAGGAGTTGAATTATCGGAGGTTACTCCAGAAGCTTCATTTACCGATGATTTAGGCGCTGATTCATTAGATACAGTAGAACTAATTATGGAATTTGAAAAAGAATTCAATGTATCTATTCCAGATGATCAAGCAGTTAATATTCAAACTGTAGGTCAGGCAATTTCTTATTTAGAAGAAAACGCTAAGTAAAATAGAATCATTTATTGTCAATTGGTATGTGTAGCAAGGGGTAATCCTTTGGCACATACGAATTGACATTTTTTTTTGAAACTAATTAACAAAACATGGAATTAAAAAGAGTCGTAGTAACAGGTTTAGGCGCATTGACCCCAATTGGCAATACTGTACCCGCATTTTGGGAAGGTTTATCCAAGGGAGTGTCAGGATGTGGCCCAATCACAAAATTTGATGCATCTAAATTTAAAACACAGTTTGCCTGTGAAATAAAAGATTTCAATGTTACTGATTATATCCATGTAAAAGAAGCCAGAAAAATGGATCCATTCACCCAGTACGCAGTAGTTGCCTCAGACGAAGCAATTGCAGATGCTGGTTTTGATATGGAAAAATTAGATTTAAATAAAGTTGGCGTAATCTGGGGATCGGGTATCGGCGGACTAAAAACTTTCGAAGATGAAATGATTGCATTCGGACAAGGTGATGGTACCCCAAAGATAAATCCATTTTTTATCCCTAAGATGATTGCTGATTCTTCATCAGGACAAATCTCAATCCGAAATGGGTTTAGAGGTCCGAATTATGTAACCGTTTCTGCTTGTTCCTCTGCAAATAATGCTATGATTGATGCATTCAATTATATTCGTTTAGGTAGAGTGAATGTTTGTGTAACAGGTGGCTCAGAAGC
>CAZVFE010000138.1:0-3186 GCA_964626405.1 uncultured Cytophagales bacterium
ATTCTACCAAAACCGATTGGGAGGTTGAATTAGGGGTTATTATTGGAAAGGATGCCCGATACCTTGATTCTCCAGACGATTCTTTAGATTATGTTGCCGGATATTGTATATCGAATGATGTTTCTGAAAGGGCTTTTCAATTAGAAAGAGGTGGACAATGGACTAAGGGAAAATCATGTGATAATTTTAATCCGATTGGACCTTATTTGGTAACAAGGGAAGAGATAAGTGACCCTCAGAATTTAAAAATGGAATTATGGGTCAATGGTGAGAAAAAACAAGATGGCTCTAGTAGTACCATGATTTTTAATGTGAAATATTTAATTCATTATTTATCTCAATTTATGACCTTAGAGGCAGGAGATTTAATTACGACAGGTACGCCTCCGGGAGTAGGGATGGGGCAAAATCCCCCGCAGTATTTAAAGGCTGGCGATATCATTGAATTAAGTATTGAAGGATTAGGAAAGCAAAAGCAGGTCTGTGTAGACGCTTGATATTCAAAATGGAATATCTCTAATATGAGTTTGTAATATTCTAAGAAATTTTGTTAATTAAATAAGATTGTCCTATATTTCGTTATAGGACTTTTTTATTTACCCTAATTTCTAAACTATTGCTATGAGTAACCGACGTTCATTTTTAAAAGGAACCTTATTAGGAGGTATCGCTGGAGCAATTCCAGTAGGTACTGTTTCATCTTGTACTGCCGGAGGATCCAGTGTTTTAACAGCTTCTGGTAAGTCATCTAGAACCGGAAAAATAACCTTCTTACAAACCACCGATGTGCATTGTCAATTGCATCAGCACGATGAATTATTTTGGGAAAACGAAGAAATTGTTTTTAGAAGAACGGGGGGGTATGCGCATTTATCAACAGCCTTGAAGAAATTAAAGTCGGAAAATCCTGATAATACCATAGTAATGGATACAGGAGATATGTTTCAAGGATCTATGCTTTCAGTAATGACAGAGGGCGGTGCCTTTATTCCGATATTGAATGCAATGAATTATGATTTATATCATCCGGGTAACTGGGAGGTGGTTTATAATAAGGATCGTATGCAGGAGATGTTGGGTTCTTTGAAATCTCCTAAAGTTTGTACGAATATGTACCATGATTTAGGAGAAGGGAAGAGAGGTGAATTAATCTTTCAGCCTTACCAGATATACAATAAATTAGGAGTGAAAATTGGATTCTTGGGGTATACCGATCATTTGGTACCAAAGAGGCAATCACCATTTTATTCTAAAGGAATCATTTATACAGAAGCAAAGGAGAATTTAAAGCATTATGTAGATGTATTAAGAAATCAGGAAAAATGTGATTTAGTAATTATTCTTTCGCATATGGGACTTTCTCAGCAGATTGCTTTGGGGAATCATCCGGATTGCGAGGGGGTGGATTATATTTTTGGAGCAGATACGCATGAAAGGGTAAGAAAGCCAATTCAAGCCAAATATACGAAGATTGTGGAGCCGGGAGCTTTTGGATCTTTTGTAGGAAAATTAGAGATTGAGGTAGAAGATGGAAAAATGGGGGAACATCATTATGAATTAGTAGAGGTGGATCCGAATAGATTCCCTGCGGACGAAGAAATGGTGAAGATTGTAGAAGAATTGGAAAAGCCACATAAGAAAGAAATTGATACAATTATAGGATACTCTAAGCAGCCCTTATACCGATATTTTGTCGTTGAAAACACTATTGATACCATGATTGTGGATGCTCTTAAATGGAAAATCAATGTCGATGTGGTATTGTCGAACGGATTTAGATTTTGTCCACCAAGAATTCCAGATGAAACAGGTTTAGTACCGATTACCGAGGGCTATCTATATGATATGTTACCGGTGGAGGCGACTGTCCGCACGGGAAAGGTGAAAGGGAAGCAATTATTGGCTTGGTTGGAGAAGGAATTACAGAATGTATTTGCGGAGGATGCATCCAAGCGATTTGGGGGTTGGGTAGTTCGTTTTAAGGGGATGCAGGTAGAATTTAAGGCCTTTGCTGATTTAGGAGAGCGTGTGCAGAAGGTGGTTATTGGGGGAGAGCCCTTGGATTTAAACAAGGAGTATTCGATATGTGCTTGTGAGCGTGAGGGGGATCCGGAGGATGTATTATGCAGGATGTCAGGTGTTTCTGAAACCAAAAATACAGAATATACGCTACATGGAGTTGTGAAGGATTATTTAAAGGAATTCTCACCAGTCAACCCAGAATTAAGACATGATTCCAAGGTGGTGGATGCTCCATTGACTTTATTATCGCAGGTATCTGGAGTGGATTATAAATTTGTTTAAAAGGATACGATTATTCGCAAGCGGGTTTGTTTTTTAGGTATCCATTTAAATTAAATAATTTAATTATTTACTCTTACAATATCTCCGCCTGATATTCCTTTAATTGAGCCATTAAATCTTGGTAAAGCTCTTGGGCTTTTTCAGAATTCTCTGTTTTTAGGTCATTCGATTCTCCTATATCTGTGGATAAATTATATAATTCATATTCCTTCATTCTCCATGAATAAACCAGTTTCCAATCACCTTTTCGAATAGCCGAATAAAAATTGATTCCTGGACCATCTTCATTCGTCCATTTGATCGGATAATGCCAAATGAAAGTTCTTTCCTCGAGTTTTTGTGAAGGATTGATTAGATAATTCAACCAAGATTTTCCATCTATTTTTTGCGAATATTTCGCCTTTTCAATAGATGCCATTTCTAAAATGGTTGGAAACATATCCTCTACAATCACCGGCTGATCAATGCGGATATTTTTTTCCTTTGAAAATGGATAATAAACAATCAAAGGATTTCTTATTCCTCCCTCATATACTGACCCCTTCCCAGAACGTAAAGGTAAATTATGTTCATGACTAGGCTTTGCCCGCGGAGGCGATAATGCCAATCCTCCATTGTCTGAAGTGAATAGTATAATCGTGTTTTCTAATTCCCCTTTTTCCTCTAAAAATTGTATTAAATCTCCTAAAGCTTTATCCACCCCTTCAATTAAACTGGCATAATCGGCTTCCACCTTTTCAAGGCCAGCATCAAGATATTTTTGAGTGAACCGAGGGTCTCCCATAATGGGTGTATGAACGGCATAATTAGAAAAATGCAGGAAGAAGGGATGTTTTTTTTCTATGGGCCATTCCAAAGCTTTTAGGGTTTCTATACTCAGGG
>CAZVFE010000139.1:0-3158 GCA_964626405.1 uncultured Cytophagales bacterium
TAACTACTCCACCGTAACAGATTTAGCAAGATTTCTTGGTTTGTCTACATCTAAACCTCTACCAACTCCAATATAATAAGAAAGTAATTGGGTTGGTACAACATTTAGTATTGGACTTAAAATGTCTTCTGTTTCTGGGACAGTCATGATATGGTCTGCCATGGCAGGAATTGTTTGGTCAGTTTGATTAATAACCGCAATTACTCTTCCCTTTCTAGCTTTAATTTCCTGAATATTCGAAACAATTTTTTCGTAGAATGGATCTTTTGTAGCAATGAATAATACAGGAAGTGTTTCGTCGACCAGGGCGATTGGTCCATGTTTCATTTCTGCAGCAGGATAGCCTTCCGCATGAATATAGGAAATCTCCTTTAATTTCAATGCTCCCTCTAATGCCGTAGGGAAATTATAACCTCTTCCTAGGAATAGGAAATCTCGTGCATCAAGATAATTTTTTGATAAATCTTTAATATAATCTGAAGATTTTAAAATTTCTTTCACTTTTTCAGGTAAGCTGGCCATTTCCTTAACTAACGTTTCAAAATAAGCTTTATCGATAGTGCCTTTTTCTTTACCAATTTTCATGGCAATCATGGCCAATATGGCTAGTTGTCCTGTATAGGCCTTTGTACTCGCAACCCCAATTTCCGGACCAGAATGCGTATAGGCCCCTGCGTTTGAAATTCTTGCAATGGATGAACCAACTGAATTGACGATTCCAAAAATGGTTGCTCCTTGTTCCTTTGCTTTTTCTATGGCAACAATTGTGTCAGCTGTTTCTCCAGATTGCGAAATTGCCAAGATTATATCTCCAGGGCCAACAACAGGGTTTCTATAACGGAATTCTGAGGCATATTCCACTTCAACAGGAATTCTACATAAAGTTTCAATCATGTATTCACCCACTAGGCCTGCATGCCAAGAGGTTCCACAAGCTACAATAATAATTCTTTTTGCTTGTAGGAAGGTAGAAAGGTGATTTTCTACCCCTGCCATGATAATATTATTATTTTCTAAATCAACTCTACCTCTAAGGCAGTCTGCCAAAGAATCTGGTTGGTCATGAATTTCTTTTAACATAAAATGGTCATAGCCTCCTTTCTCAATTTGAGCTATTTCCATGTCTAATTCTTGAATTTGTGGGATAATTTTTTCATTCCCAAGATTCTTTAATTGAATATCAGTCGGAGTAATAATTGCTAGCTCGTAATCATTTACATAAATTACTTTTTTCGTATATTCAATGATTGGAGAAGCATCGGAAGCAAGAAAATGTTCATTTTCTCCAATTCCAATTACAAGTGGACTACCCTTTCTAGCGGCAATTAGGCGATCCTCATTCCCATTTTCCATCAATACAATTACATAGGCGCCCACTACTCTTTTAAGTGCAATTCTTACAGCTTCCTCTAAATCTGTATTGGTGGATTTTTGAATAAATTCAATAAAATTAACCAATACCTCAGAATCAGTTTCACTTTTAAAGGAATATCCTTTTTGTAATAATTCTTGTTTTAAAGAATTATAGTTTTCGATAATTCCATTGTGAATAAGTGTAAGGCTTCCATTATTGGAAGTATGAGGATGTGCATTATTATCGGATGGTTCACCATGCGTTGCCCATCTTGTATGTCCAATTCCTATTTTTGATTCTTTAATTATTGAATCATTCCAATTTTCTAACTCTTTTACTCTCCCTTTTTTCTTGAATACCTGAATTTTGTTTTCATTACTTAGGGCAATGCCGGAACTATCGTAACCACGATATTCTAATCGTTTTAAACCTTTTAATAAAATTGGATAAGCTTCTTGATTTCCAATATAGGCTACTATTCCACACATATTTGTATTTTTTAAAGAAAATTGAATTTTAAAAATAAGTAATATATTTCAAATAATTTCAAATTTCCTTAATTTATTTTGAATTTTAAAGTGTTTGTAAAATTAAATTATGTGTATATAAATATATAAATATATTACTTTTTTAATTTTAGCGCTTTTGTCCTTTGGAAATATTTGGGGAAGATTTAAATTTGGGGATTATTCAAAATAAAAACCATGAAAAAAATCTTTAATATTCTACTAGTAGTATTTATTAGTTTTCAATCCTTTTCACAAGATTTACGAATTGAACCAATGAACTGGTGGGTTGGGATGCATAATCCTGAACTTCAATTATTAATTAAATCTCCCAATATTCAAAATTATACAATTGAATCAAGGAGTGAAGATTTTAGAATAATAAAAATACATCAAGCTGATAGTCCTAATTATTTATTCGTTGATTTTATAATAAAGGCTTCTGCAAAGGCAGGTAATTATTTGTTGGATATCAAGGATGGAGAAAAGGTTATTCAAACAATTGCTTATGAATTAAAAGGAAGAAGACCGAATTCTGCGAAAAGGGATTCTTATTCTCAGAAGGATGTAATTTACTTAATTACTCCGGATAGATTTGCAAATGATATTCCTGAAAATGATGGAAATTCAAAAATGCGTGAACCCAATCCAAACAGGTCGCATATGTATGGTAGACATGGAGGAGATTTAGTAGGTATAATTAATCGATTAGATTATATTAGAGATATGGGTTTTACGGCAATTTGGAATATGCCAGTAATGGAAAATGATCAGGAAAAGGAGAGTTATCATGGATATGCCATTACTGATTTTTATAAAGTAGATCCTCGGTTTGGCACAAATGAAGATTTAAAAAGGTTAAGTGAGGAGGCAAATAAGAGAGGTATAATGTTGATAAAGGATGTTATTTTAAATCATTGTGGAGATGGACATTGGTGGATGAAGGATAAACCATTTAATGATTGGATACATTATGATGGTAAATTTGTTTCTACGAATCATCAAAGACAAACTCAACAAGATCCCCATGGTTCCAAATTTGATTATGAAAAGCAAGTAAATGGATGGTTTGTGCCAGCAATGCCTGATTTGAATCAATCAAATCCATTCATGGCAAAGTATATCATTCAAAATACGATTTGGTGGATTGAATATGCGAATTTAGGAGGAATTAGAATAGATACCTATCCCTATTCAGATAAGAATTTTGCAAATAATTGGTGTAAATCGGTTTTAAATGAATATCCGAATTTAAATATGGTTGGAGAGGAATGGACAACCAATTTGCAAATTACTTC
>CAZVFE010000140.1:0-3155 GCA_964626405.1 uncultured Cytophagales bacterium
AAAAATTAATTGGTTTAAAATTAATTAAAATAATTGAAAATTTTGTAATTTAAAGAGTTCATTAATTGCTATATCTATGAAAATTAATGTTTTTTTTCAATGCTTTATTTTTGGAATATTATTGTCTTCTTGTTACAATAGATCAAGTCTAGATGATTTTGAGATTCAAGATGATTTTAACATGGAATTATTTGCAAGTGAACCCTGGATAGTGGATCCTGTTGACTTGGAATTTAATGAATTAGGAGATCCACTCGTATTAGAAATGCCTGGTTATCCATTTGAAGATACAAAATCAAGGCTTAAAGTTTTATTAGACAATAACAAGGATGGTATAATTGATTCTTGTAAGATTATTTTTGATGATTTAGGGTTAGCGTCTTCTTTTTTGCCTATTAATAATGGAATATTGGTAGCATCTCCCCCCTATTTATTATTTCTTCAAGATATAGATTTGGATTATCAAATTGAAAAAATTGATACTTTAATGGGTGGCTTTGTCTTAGAGAATCTTCAACATAATTATAATGGCTTAAGCTTTGGTTTAGATGGTTGGATTTATGCAGCAAATGGTGGAAATGATGGTAAGCCATATTGGTGGAGAGAGCCTGAAACAGAAATCGATTTAAGAGGACAAGATTTTCGATTTCATATAAAAAAGCATGTATTAGAAAAATTAGGAGAATCCTCAGGGGGTTTTGGAATGGCAATGGATGAATATGGGCGTATTTTTGAAACACATAATTTGAATCATATTTCCCATTTAGTTTTTCCAGATAGGTACCTAAAAAACTATCGTTTAACGAATAATCAAACCTTAAGTAATATTTCGAATCATGAAGAAAATGGATTGGCTAGAATTTATCCGATTGGGGAACAGGAAGAACGAGTGAATCATTCAGAACAATCAGGATATTTTTCTGGGTCTTGTGGAATTACTTATTATGGAGGGGGCTCTTTTGGAGAAAAATATCAAAATACGGTCTGGGTCGCGGATGTCGTCCTAAATCTTATTCATATTGATAAAATAAAACCTCATGGTTCCAGTTTAGAAGCTACTCGATTATTTGAAAATAAAGACTTTTTAGCCTCAAGTGATCGTTCTTTTAGACCAGTTAATATGACTGTTGGTCCTGATGGATCAGTATTTATTTTGGATATGCATCGAAAGGTTATAGAACATCCTGAATGGATTCCTGATGAAATTGAGAATAATTTAGATATTGAATCTGGAAAAGACCAAGGAAGAATCTACATTATTTCAAAAAATAATCGAAAAATTACTGATTTAGATTTCAAAAATATCGATTTTTGTCTCCAATCAATTTCTAATTCAAATCAATGGATTAGAAATATTGCCCACAGAAAACTCCTAGATTTCAAATTAGAGGAAAGCCATTTTCAGGTTCTTCAACATTTAGTTAATAATGGAAATGATTTTGCACAATTACATTCTTCGTGGATTTTAGCAGAGAAAAATCAATTTGAAAGAATTAGTTTTGAAAAAATATTGTCGCATAAAAATTCTGCGATAAGAGAAAATGCATTAAAAATAATTGAATTAAAAATTCAAGATCCTTATTATGCTTCTCAAATATTCGAATTAATGGATGATTCCTCCTCCCGAGTTCGAATGCAAGCTGCTTTGAGTTTAAGTCAACTCCCCAAAGAAATAAAATTAAACTTGATAAATGAATATATATCTTCCCTATTGAAATATTCCCATTTTGTAACCGATTTATGGCAAAATTCAGCTTTTAGTCTTGCCGCTGCTGATTTTTCAGACCAACTATTTACTAAACTTTTAAATTCAAATTCATCAAATTTAGAAGCAATTATTGCGTTGACTGCGAATTTAACTGATTTTAATTTAGCGCTTAATGAAATTCAAAAGGCAAATATTTCAAATAAATCTAAATCTATCCTATTAGAAAAAATTGCAAATTATATTCCTAGACAAAATGTTCAGTCCAGCGAAGCTATTTTGAAAAAGTTTGAATCCACAGGGAATGTAGCCTTAATCGTTCAATCAGCCGCTATTAGACAAAAATTTGGATTGCCCATATCAAATGAATTTTTCCTATTAAGTAATCGAGCAAAAGAATTCATTTTGGATGATAAGACTTCAGAGGAAGAAAAGTTGGAATATATGCATATATTAGAATTTATTCCTTATCAAAAAAAAGCTTCTACTTTATTCGCTTGTCTAAATAATCAACAGCCTTTAAAATTGCAGGAAGCTGCCTTAAAGCAACTATCTAAATTAAAAGAAAAAGAAATTGGATGGGAAATTGTGAAAATTTGGCGAGAATTAAGTCCTATTACCCGTACGAAAGCGAGTGATTTATTGTTATATGTAGACTCTAATCATGATGCACTTCTTTCTGCTTTGGAAAACGGGGAAATTAATATTGGAGAAATGAATTTTGATTTAGAAAGAAGAAGAACCTTATTGTGGTGGACGGACAATAAGAAAACTCAAGAAAGGGCTGCTAAATTATTTTCAGATGCTGGAGTAGTGAATCGATCTGAAGTAATAAAAAAAATGAAACCGGCTTTAGATTTAGTTGGAAATTCAAAGAAGGGCAAGGAAGTATTCATTAATATTTGTTCTTCTTGTCATCAATATAAAAATACAGGAGTTTTAGTGGGCCCTGTTTTAACGGAAATTTCTCGAAAAGCCAAATCATCTATTATGTCTGAAATTTTGGATCCTAATGCTAATGTTGATACAAAATATATTAATCATATAATCGAGACTAAGGATGGAGGGGTTTACTCAGGGATTATCCAAAATGAAACTAATTCAGAGTTAAGTTTGATTCAAATTGGTGGTGAAAAAATTATTTTTTCTAAACGTAAAATAAAAAATTTAAGATCGACAGGTAAATCTTTAATGATGGAAGGTTTGGAATCAAGTCTTTCACATCAAGAAATGGCAGATTTATTAGCTTATTTAAGATCTTAACTAAGTGTTTAATAAAATTTTCTCTTCAAATTTCAAAAAATTCTTGATTAATTTATTAGCTATTTGGTAATCTTTAAATAAAGTAAAAAACAACTTGTCTAACTACCTTTTATTTTCTAATTTAAGGGATATTTACTATGCAATTTTCACATTTACATAATCATTCGCAATTTTCCCTTTTAGATGG
>CAZVFE010000141.1:0-3136 GCA_964626405.1 uncultured Cytophagales bacterium
GTAATATAATTCAGCTTCTTCCAAATTATCATCAATTGCAGAAAGCATAATTTCTGATGCTCTTTCAAATGAATTTTGCTCGTAATGCATTTCCGCCCATTTCACCCAAGAAATAACCATAAAAGGATCTAATTCAATGGATGTTTGGTAGGCTTCATCAGCTGATGCATAATTATTTAAAAAGGCTTCAATATCCCCTAAACCTGTATAATAAATTGCACAATCTGGGTTTAGCTTTATAGCCTTTTTCATATAATGGGAAGCCTCGAACCAAAATTCTTTATCAGCCAAGCAATAGGCTATTCCATAATATGCCTCGTCCCATAATGGATCAATTTTAAGAGCATCCCGATAATATTGAATGGCCTTATCCAGATTATTTAATTTCTCATAACAAGATGCCAAACTGCAATAATTCATCGGATTCGCATCCTCATAGCGCAAACAATTCTTATAGGCCTCTTCTGCTGCTTCGTATTGAAGCAAATTCATATAGGCATTCCCAAGATTATAATATGCCGAACCAAAGGTTGGTTCAATATCGATAGAATACTGATAGGCTTCAATTGCCTCATCATATTTTTTCATTTTCGAATAGGCGATACCCATATTATACCAAGCAGTATAAGAAAAAGGATCTTCATCGATAAATTTCTGATAAAATTCTAAGGCCTCCTCAATTTTTCCAATTTCATCTAATGCATTAGCCAATTCTATTAAGGCCATTTCATTCTGAAGATTGAATTCCAAGGATTTTTTGAACATATCTACCGCCTCTCTTGGCTTCGACCATTGCAAATACAAGACTCCTAGACGATAATATAATTCATCTTTTTCATTGACAACATCTGAAATATTCAATAACATTTCCACAGCCCGAGGATATTCGCCTAAATTTCCTAGTAATGAAGCCTTATGTAAAATAAGATCATTATCTAAGGGAAACATATTTTGAACTTCTTCAATGATTTCAAGGGCCTCCTGATTCTGACCTGTTTCACTCATCACAGAAACTTTAAAAAGAATCAATTCTAAATGATAAGGTTGCTGTTTCAAACCCATCTCACAAGCCTTCATGCATTCTTCTAATTTTCCCTCTGTAAGATAGTGTTCTGCCAATTGCTCAAGAGTTTCTATATCGAAATAAGAATCCTCTTGTAGCTGGAGATATTTTTCAAAACGGTCGATTGAATCTTGGAAATTTGCTGAGTTAGGATCGTATTCCGAATCGAACATATTTATTTCGTCATTTGGTTTATTTAATTTACGAAATTCTCCATAAACTGCCAACCTTTTTTATGAATAAATTTACCATTAAGATAAAAATAATTCCTTTGATAATTTTTTCTTATCAATTTAGAATAAGTTTTTAAAAAAAATAGTAACTTTTAAATTCGACTATACATTTAGTGTAAAACAATAAATTAAAAAATTATGAAAAAAATTGCACTTCTATTAATAGCAATGGCCTTTTTTGGCTTAGAGTCCATCGCTCAAACTACAAAATCCTTACCTCTTCCTAAAAAGGTTCGTGAAGCGGAGGGAATAACCGAATATCAATTAGGAAATGGCTTAAAAGTCTTATTATTTCCAGATCAATCCAAGCAAACTATCACTGTAAACATCACTTATTTAGTGGGATCTAGACATGAGGGTTATGGTGAAACAGGAATGGCCCATTTATTGGAGCACCTGGTATTTAAAGGAACCCATGAAAAACACAAGGAAGTTGCCAAGGAAATATCTGACCACGGAGCTGATTTCAATGGTACTACCTGGTTAGACAGAACAAATTATTTTGAGACATTTTCAGCAAATGAAGAAAATCTTGATTGGGCATTGGATATGGAGGCTGATAGAATGGTCAATTCTCGTATTGCCAAAGAAGATTTAGAAACTGAAATGACAGTCGTAAGAAATGAATTTGAAATTGGCGAGAATTCTCCTTCATCAGTTTTAAACGAAAGAATTACTTCAGCTGCCTATATTTGGCATAATTATGGAAATTCTACCATTGGGGCTAGATCGGATATTGAAAAAGTACCTATTGAGAATTTACAAGGATTTTACAGAAAGTATTATCAGCCAGATAATGCGGTATTATTAGTAGCAGGGAAATTCGATCCAAGTTCAACTTTAAAATTAATCAATCAAAAATTTGGGGTAATACCTCGTCCTGAAAGAAAATTACCGAAAACTTTCACGGTGGAGCCAACGCAAGATGGTGAAAGGGAAGTAATTTTAAGAAGAACTGGAGATGTACGTGCCATTGGAATGCTTTACCATGTGCCATCTGGCCTGCATCCTGATTATGTTGCGGTAGATGTTTTAGGAGATTTACTTACCTATGCCCCTGGTGGAAGACTTTATAAGGAAATTGTAGAAACTAAAATGGCAACGAATTTATTTGCCTGGTCATTTCAGTTAAAAGATCCTGGACTTACCTATTTTGGAGCAGAAATTCCAAAAGGACAATCCGTTGATTCAGTAAAAGCTGCAATGATTAAAGTAATTGAAGGATATGCAGAGACTCCTCCATCTCAAGAGGAACTAGACCGTATCAAGAATAAGAATAAGAAAAATATTGAATTATTATTGAATAATGCAAGCCGTGTAGGACTTACCCTTTCAGAATACATTGCAATGGGAGATTGGAGGATGTTATTTTATTCAAGAGATTTATTGGAAAAATTAACTCCTGAAGATATTTCTCGCGTAGCGAAGAAATATTTTGTACAATCTAATAGAACGGTTGGAATATTTGTACCTACAGAAAAACCAGTAAGGGCAGAAATTCCTGAGGCAGAAGATGTGGCAAAAGTATTAGAAAAATATGTTCCGAAGGCAGCAGTTGAACAAGGTGAAGACTTCGATCCTAGTCCTGATAATATTGATGCCCGCACGCATACAACTAAGGTTGGGGATTTGGAATTTGCCTTTTTACCTAAGAAAACGAGAGGCTCTTCTGTATTTGGAAATTTAGTATTCCGCTATGGAAATGTGGATGATTTAAAAGGAACCTCTGTAATTGCAGATATCACCTCGGATATGCTAAGCAAAGGAACTGAAAAAAGAAGTCGCCAAGAATTCCAAGATGAATTAGATAAATTGAAGGCAAGAGTAAGTATTTCTGGGG
>CAZVFE010000142.1:0-3021 GCA_964626405.1 uncultured Cytophagales bacterium
ACCACCTCAATCAGAGATCCCATTTTCGTTGCATATTCAGCAACAATTAGACAAAATATTCCCCAAAATAAGGTGGAAATTCGAGATGCCCACCAATAATGTTGGTCTGATTGTCCCGGCTTTAAATAGCGTTGATAAATATCAACCATGGTAGTAGAGGTGAGAGATCCAAAGGCCGAGGCCATAGAACCCATGGAGGCCAGTAATATCATGGCAATTAAAAAACCAATTATTCCAATCGGAAGATTTTCGATTACATAATGCAAAAAGATATAATTCGTATCTTGAATTTCAAGATTTGGATTAGCTTGTTCTAAATGAATTTTCGCTTTGTTTACTACTTCCATTTCTTGAGCATGGTTGGCTCGAAGTTTTCTGAATAAGTCAGGATTATTCTTTCCAGTCAATAAATTTTGGTTTAAAATCTGTTTTTCATTCCAAATTTCCTTTTTCTGAGACTCTAAATCCTCATAATATTCATTTTGGGTCCAATATTTTTCTGCATTATCATTAAAAAACATCGGCCTTTCATTGAATTGATAAAAAGTGAAGACTAAAATCCCCACAATTAAAATAAAAAATTGCATTGGAATTTTTACCAATCCATTGATTAAAAGACCTCTTCTAGAAGCATCGATGGATTGACCAGTTAAATATCTTCCCACCTGAGATTGGTCGGTTCCAAAATAGGATAATTGTAAAAAAAATCCTCCTATAATTCCAGACCATATATTATATCGATTATTCCAATCAAAATTCCAATCGATAACATTCATTTTGCCTAAATTTCCTGCAAGTTTCAGACTATTATTGAAATTGATTTGTTCAGGTAATTGATACATTAGGTAAATTGCTACAAAAACCATGCCGGTAAAAACTATGGCCATTTGAAGTAATTGGGTATAAGAAATTGATTTAGATCCCCCCATAATTACGTAAGCCGTCACTATAAATGCGGTTAAAGAATTTGTCCAGGTAAGATTCCATCCCAAAATGATGGAAAGAATAATAGAAGGGGCTGCAATGGTTACTCCTGTAGAAAGTGCTCGGGGTATCAAAAAAAACAAGGAAGTGAGAACTCGAGTTTTTGCATCAAAACGAGATTCTAAATATTGGTAGGCGGTATAGACTTTTAATTGATAATAATTCGGGATGAAGGTAACCGAAAGAATGATCATGGCAATAGGTAAGCCCATATAAAATTGCACGAACCTCATTCCATCCGAATAGGCTTGTCCGGGTGCAGACAAAAACGTAATGGCAGAGGCCTGGGTAGCCATAACAGATAATAAGACATGGTACCATGGTAATTCCCGATTGGCTAAAAGATATCCATCCAAGGAATGCTGGGCGTTTTTTCCTTTCCAAATTCCATATCCTACTACCAAGAAGATGGTGGAAAATAAAATTATCCAATCTAAATTACTCATTGATTTGATAGTTTTGGGTTAGGAAGTTAAAAAACAAGATCAACACTATTAAAAAAAAGATAATTCCGATATACCAATATTTCCAATTTGTTTTCATGTTCTTAATTTACAAAAAAATATTTTGAAATGTCCTTTTCAATCTATTATATTTGCAGTCCAATTGAGCGGGTGTGGTGAAATTGGTAGACATACCAGACTTAGGATCTGGCGCCGCGAGGCATGGGGGTTCGAGTCCCTCCACCCGTACTACCCAACGAAGTCCCTGAATTTCAAAGTTTGGGGACTTTTTAATTAAAAAATCATAATATGAATATTTCTTTAAATAAAGAAAAAAATCTTACAGGAGTTTTATCCGTTTCAATCGAAGAAAAAGATTACGCTGAAAAAGTTGAAAAGAAATTAAAGGATTATCGTAAAAAGGCAAATGTTAAAGGTTTCAGACCAGGAAACGTGCCGATGCCTTTAATAAAAAAATGGTATGGTGCCACAGTTTTGGTGGAAGAAATCAATCATATTCTTTCACATGCAGTAGGAGATTATATTCGTGATGAAAAATTGCCGATCATTGGTGACCCAATGCCAAATGAGGAGCAAGCTGCTTCAATTGACTGGGATAACCAAAAGGATTTTACTTTTGATTATGATTTAGGATTCCATGGAGAATTTGAAATTGATTTTTCAAAAATCAAGAATATTACTTCCTATGAAATTAAAGTAGATAAAAAGCAAGTTGAAGAGACCATTGATAACCTGAAAAAGCAATTTGGAGGTCATTCTCATCCAGAGGCAGCGGAAGATGGTGATATGATTTTTGGAAAGTTCCAATTGGGAGAATGGGAAGAAAAATCCGCTATTCCAATGAATGCGATCAATGCTAAGTCTAAAAAAATATTCTTAGGAGCAAAGAAGGAGGACGTATTAAAATTTGATATTTTAAAAGTATTTGTTGATAAAAAATCTGCAGCATTAGCAACAGGTAAGAAAGAAGAAGAAGTGGATGCCTTAGCAGGTGAATCAACATTTACGGTGGAGAGTTTGACAAGAAATACTCCAGCAGAAATGAATCAGGAATTTTTTGATAAAGTATTAGGTGCAGGAAAGGCAAAAGATGAAAAGGAATTTATCAAAGAAGTTACGGATATTATCGAAACAAACTACAAGAGAGAATCAGAATATTTATTAAGAATTGATGCTGAAAAAGCCATTGTTGAGCAAACAAAGATTGATTTCAATGATGAATTCTTGATGAAATGGTTGAAAAAAGCAAACGAAGGCAAACATACTGTTGAAGAAATTGAAAAAGATTTTGAAAACGTAAAGAAAGATATTCGTTGGTCTTTAATTAAAAATGCTATTGCAACTCAAAACGACATTAAAGTTGAATATCCTGAGGTAGTAGAGAAGGCTAAAGATATGGTAAGATCACAATTTGGGTCTTATTTGAATCCAGATGATCCTAATACCGAAGCGATGGTAGAGAAAATTGCAAATGGTTATTTAACCGATAAGCAAAAACCTGATAATTTCATGAATCTTTACAATCAAGCTTTAGCTGATAAGATTGCAGAAATCATCGTTGAAAAAGTATCTA
>CAZVFE010000143.1:0-2999 GCA_964626405.1 uncultured Cytophagales bacterium
TTCATGCCCAATTAAATAAACCCTTAATTAACTATACACCACAAACCTATAAAGGCCAAAATCAAAACTGGGATATCACACAAACAGAACAAGGAGTGATTTATTTTGCTAATCATGATAATTTACTCCGATACAATGGGCAAGACTGGGAAATCTATAAATTGGATAAACCAACGATTTTCCGATCAGTATACACTATTGAAAATGAATTATTTACTGGAGGCTTGATGGAGTTTGGAATTTGGAAAAAAGGGGTAGATGGAATTTTCAAATTTGAATCTTTAATTCAAAAACTAAAAATACCTATTTTGGATGGGGAGACTATTTGGAATATTAAAAAAATAAAAGACCATATTATTTTCCAATCACTAGAAAGAATATATATCATTAATCGAGATTTAAAGAATTACAAAATTATTAAAGGAGTATTTGGAACAAATTCACTTTTTGAAATTAATGGAGAAATTTTATACTTAGACCTTATTAAAGGATTTTTTAAAATAACGGATAATCAAATCAATCAGATTCCAGTATTATCCAAAATAAATTATAAAAATATTATAGGAATCATAAATTTAAAGGAAAGTCCCTATTTTATATCTGACCAAGGAAACTTGTTTGAAATTAGTCCTGAAGGAATAGAAACACGTCCCAGCCTTCAAATACCTGAAAGAGATATATATTCTGTCAGACAGTTAAAATCAGGAAAAATCGCAATAGGTACGATACAAAACGGCTTAAAGATATATAACCCCGATTTAAGCCTGATTGATGAATATAATAAAACCAATGGCTTAATCAATAATACCATATTAAGTATCTATGAGGACAATGAAAACAATATATGGATGGGATTAGACAGGGGTATAGCTGTCCTAAACAATAGTTCAAAATTTATAGAATATTTTAATCTAAAGAATGATATTGGTTCAGTTTATACTTCCATCTATTTTAATAAAAATATTTATTTAGGGACAAACCAAGGCCTATTTAAAATAGAAAATATAGAAAAGGGAACAATTACAAGAATTAAAGAAATTAATGGTCAGGTATGGAAATTAACCACAATTGATGGAAAATTATATTGTAGTAGTAATAGTGGTTTAGATGAAATTAATTCAAATAATCAAATAATAAAATTGAATGAAGAAACTGGCTTTTGGGATATAAAGAAGCATCCGAAGTATCCAACAATCTTCGCAGCAGGAACCTATGAGGGCATCTATCTTTTTGAGCTAGTAAATGGGAAATTAAAATTATTTCAAGTACCAAAGAACTTCAAAAAATCTTCCAGATATTTTGAGTTTGAAGATGAATCTATTTTAGTGAATAATGAATATTTAGGATTATCTAGATTAAATTATTCAAATAATTTTAAAAATCTAAAAAATATAGATGAGCTAGGGATTAAAGGTGAAAAGAGTTCAATCTTTAAAAATGGAAATAATATTTTATATAAAACTAATAAAGGGATATATTCTATTCAAAAGGATAAGATAATACTTGATTCCAATTTCACAAAAATATTACAACCAGAAAATCACCTATCATCAACAATATATTCTGGACAAGGAAATAGTTTTTTAGCATTTACAAAAAACGCCTTAAAAATATATCAAAAGGATATCATTCAAAATAAATTAAAAGAAAAAACACTCTATCTACCAGAAATAATCTATTCAAATTTAGGGAATTCAGGATTTGAAAATATCTCCAATTTATATCAAGACAAATATTTGATTGGCCTGGCAGATGGTTTTATAATATTAGAACTTAAAGAAATTGGTAAAAACCAATTTAAAAACTTGATTTTAGATAAGGTTTCGATTTTAAGAGAAGATAAATGGGAAAGCCACTTATTTAAAAAAGACGAATTAGTTTTAGAGTCTTATGATAATTCCATAAAATTTAGTTTGATAAATCCCAATTATCAAAAATATGAGCCTGTATTATTACGCTATGAATTAGAAGGAAATAATCAATTTATTCAAAAAGAAACCTATAATACGGATATTGAATTTATCAATTTAAGTTCTGGAAAATATACCTTAAAATTATATTTAGCGAATGATTTTAAAAATTTGCCTATACAAATAATTAATTTTAGAATTAATAAACCATGGTATTTAAATTCATTTTTTATTGCCCTATATGTCACAATTTTTATTATATTATTTTTCGGATTATTCCTTTTTACTAGAACCTATTTCAAAAGAAGAGAGAAAATAATAGCCATAAGAAATCAAAAAAAGCGTGAAAATTTACAATTAATTGAACAAGAAAAAATAGATCGACTATTAAGAAAAAACTTACAATCAGAATTAAAAAATAAAAAAAGAGAATTAATCATTACCACTGAAAATATCATTCGAAAAAATACCTTATTAAAACAAATTGGAGAGGAGTTAATTCAAATTGAAAAGGTAAATAATATAGATTTAGGTAAACTAAAAAGCTTTATAAATAAGAATATATCTGAAAATGCAGATTGGCAAAAATTTGAAAAAGCATTCAATGAATTTGATCAAGAATTTATAAAGAAAATTAGGGATCAATACGGGAATTCTTTAACGCAGCAAGATTATTTATTGATTACCTATATTAGAAGTGGATTAAGCTCTAAAGAAATATCTAATCTATTAAATATATCTGTAAAGAGTGTAGAAATGAAACGCTACCGATTAAGATTAAAAATGGGTATTGATCATGAAGCTAGTTTATTTGAATTCATTAATAATTTTTAAATTAGATTTATGAGAGGCGTAAAAAAAGAAAACCTTCCAGCAAAAATTTGTCCTGTTTGTAATAGACCATTTACCTGGAGAAAAAAATGGGAAAGGGTTTGGCATGAGGTAAAATACTGTTCGGATAGATGCAGAAAAATGAATAAATAAATTATACAATAAAAAAAAATGAAGCCCGAAGGCTTCATTTTTTATATATATACTAAAAGTTATTACAAATTATCCGTTTTGACTAGTTGAACTACCTGATCCAGA
>CAZVFE010000144.1:0-1650 GCA_964626405.1 uncultured Cytophagales bacterium
AATAAATTATACGACCCCTACCCCATTTTAGGGTCGGAAATTCAAGAAATCTGGCGATTTGCCGGATATTTCCACCATGAATTTCCACAGGAGTCTCACCATCATAACTAAAATAACATGCCACTAAAAAAACTTATCCCAATTCTATTATTATTTATATTGAATAAAGGTTATGGACAAACAAAATATCGATATTTAATCGAATTCAAAGACAAAAATAATTCTAGCTATTCGGTTGATCGTCCTACAGAATTTTTAAGTCAGAAAGCGATAGATCGCCGAACAAAAAATAGTATATCTATTGCAGAGCAGGATTTACCTGTTAATGCTAATTATTTGGATGAAGTTATTGCAACGGGAGCGAAACTCATATACCCTTTAAAATGGGTAAACGGGGCGGTTATTCAAGCGAATAAAGAAGATTTGGCCGAAGTATTGGCAAATCAAAACGTCCAAGGTTTATATTTTCCCTTTCCTTTAGATTCCATACCTGGTCAGAATGGAAATTCAGTATCAGAACCCTCAAAACCGAAAAAAGGCTTTGTTTCGAATAATACATTGAATCAAATTTCCTATGGAAATTCCTCCGCGTTCATTACCCAATTAAGATTGGATTCAATGCATGCCGAGGGTTTTACGGGAGATGGAATACTAGTTGCTCTGTTAGACGGAGGATTTGATGGAATGGAGGCAAATACAGGCTATTTTGAGAATGTCTTTGATAAAATTGTGGATACTTTAACTACCTATCCAGGATTCACCTCTCCTTTCCACGCAAGTTCTTCGCATGGAATGAATGTTTTTTCTGCCTTAGGAATAAATAAGCCTGGGAATTTTGTTTCGGGATTATTCGATGCAAAATTTGCATTAGCACAAACAGAGGAAGATATTCATGAATTATTAATTGAAGAAGTGAATTGGATGCGAGGGGCAGAATGGGCAGATAGTCTGGGAGCAGATTTAATCAATAGTTCTTTAGGCTATTCAACATTCGATAATTCCATTTACAATCATACTTATAATGATTTAGATGGAAATACAACTTTTGTTACAAAAGCTGCGGCTCTAGCAGCCCAAAAGGGTATCGTGGTATTAAATTCAGCAGGAAATAGTGGAAATGGTAGTTGGAAATATATTAATGCCCCTGCTGATGCGGTGGATGTATTGGCAGTAGGCGCAACATTAAGTTCTGGTGCAAAAGCGAGTTTTTCTAGTTTTGGTCCATCTGCTGATGGAAGAATAAAGCCGGATATTTCTGCCTTGGGTGCAAGCGTTACAATAGTTGCGAGTGCTAGTACATTAAGAACAGCAAATGGAACTTCCTTTTCCTCCCCAGTAACCGCAAATTTAGTTGGGGGATTGATTCAAGCCTATCCTAGGGCCACGGCAGCACAAATCAGAGAAGCCGTAAGGATGTCGGGCTCCCTAAATCAGACCCCGAATAATGAACTAGGTTACGGCATACCAAATTGGTTAGATGCCAAGAAAATCCTAGAACAATTATTCGTTTTGGGAATAAAGAAGAATGAATATTCCTTAAATATTTATCCTAATCCAACAGAATCAAATAAAACGCTTACTATAGAAAAGTCAGATATTGAAAAAGGAAAAATTGAAATCATTTCTTTGAGTGGACAAAGTTTATTTCAA
>CAZVFE010000144.1:1750-2963 GCA_964626405.1 uncultured Cytophagales bacterium
TGGGAAGAAATCAATGCATTAAGAATTCCGGATTATAAAAAAATCGCAAAATAATAATGATTTAAATTTATTTTTTAAATTTAAAATTATAAAACCCGTTAACCTATGAACCAAAGACTTAGTTCACTTGATATTTTTAGGGGAATTACCCTGTTTTGCATGATTTTGGTGAATACACCAGGAAATGGTGATTATTCCTACGGACCCTTAAAACATGCAAAATGGGATGGCTTTACCCCTACCGACTTAGTATTTCCATCCTTCCTTTTCATGGTAGGAATGGCCATGTTTATGAGTTTTAAAAAATTCAATTTTACACTTAGTCCAGATTTAAGAAATAAAATATTAAAAAGAACCGCTCTTTTGTTTTTGGTCAATTATTTCATTTTCTACTTTCCCTTCCTTGATTTTTCCTTATCGCACCTAAGAATATTGAATGTTCTACCAAGAATTGCCCTTTCTTATTGTATTGTCTCTTTTATTGTTTTAATAAATAAAAAATCAAGCAGACTTTGGGTAATTAATGGAGGAATTTTACTAGCTTATTGGTTAATCATGTATATTTTTGGAGATTCAGGAGATCCTTTTTCCCTTTCCGGAAATGCCGTTAGAAAATTAGATTTATTTCTTTTCGGACCAGACCATTTATACCATGGAGATGGCATTGCCTTCGATCCTGAAGGTTTATTAAGCACCCTTCCTGCCTTGGCAACCTGCTTATTCGGTTATCAAACTATGGAATTTATCGATTATAATAAAGAAAAACCCCATAAAATTTTAAATCGATTATTAGCTTGGGGAATATTCCTTTTCTTCATCGCTCAAATCTGGAATTTAGCCTTTCCAATAAATAAAAAATTATGGACAAGCTCTTTCGTTCTAAATTGTGTTGGATTAGATTTAATCATCATCGGACTCCTTTATTGGTGGATAGATATTAAGGGAAAGAATTATACGAAGGACTTCTTCAAAGTATTCGGAATGAATTCAATTTTAGCCTATGGAATTTCAGAAATATTGATTATCCAACTCTATAAAATTCAATTATCCGATGGCGATGGAACCCTAAATTTCCCAGCATGGACTTATTGGAATATCTTCCAGCCAGTTTTTGGATATAGCTTTGGCTCATTAATCTCTGCAATTACCTATGTAATGGTCTGCTGGATAATCTGCTATTTTTTCTACAAAAGAAAAATCTTTTTGAAATTAT
>CAZVFE010000145.1:0-2962 GCA_964626405.1 uncultured Cytophagales bacterium
TAATATGAAAAAGAAAACTGGTATCTTGTTTGTAATCATCCTGGTGCCAGTTTTTGTTTATTTAGGACTTAAATCTTTTGGCACTAACCATTATGAATTACCAAGATTCATTCCTGAAATAGATTCTACTACCGGTGAACCTCTTATGATAAAAAGAGAAAATCCACGTTGGAATGAAGCAGAATATGATACCGTATTCCAAACAATCCCTAATTTTGAATTAATCAACCAAGATTCCCTTTTATTCAATTCAAAATCATTGAATGGAAAAATCTATGCAGCAAGTTTTTTCTTCACTCGGTGTGGAACAATTTGCCCAGTAATTAGTTCTCAATTATCAAGGGTACAAGATGCATTTCATAATGATCAGGATATCAAATTAATTTCCATTTCAGTTGATCCTAAATTTGATCAACCCAAGGAACTTAAGTCTTATTCAAATCGTTATGATGCTAATACAGACCAATGGAATTTTTTAACAGGGGATAAAGCATTTATTTATCAATTAATATTAAAAGGTTTCCATGTTCCTGTTTCAGACGCATCCGAATATGATGAAGCTGTAAAAAATCCCGATGAAGCATTTATCCATTCAGAAAGAATCGTTTTAGTGGATAAAGGAGGAATCATCCGAGGGTTTTACGATGGTACCGATAAAAAAGAAGTAGATCGACTAATTTTAGAAATTAAAGTATTAAAAAGCATTTATTCAACTAAATAATTATGTTACCGAATTCATTAAATAAATCCAAGGCAAATGATAATCTTGTTAAGATTCTCTCCTTTGCCATACCAGTTGCTGTAGCAGTTTTAATTGGTTTAAGAATTCAAATTGAATTAGGAAATTGGACAAAAATCGTTCCTCATATTATCGGAATTTTAAATACATCAACGGCCTTAAGTTTGCTAATTGGCTATTCGGCTATTAAAAAGAAAAATATTGAAGGGCACCGTAAAGCAATGAAATTGGCCTTTTATCAAGGTGCTATCTTCTTGGTTCTTTATATCGTTTATCATATATCCAACCCAGAAACCCCTTATGGTGGACAAGGATTCTTAAGACCCATCTATTATTTCTTTTTAATGTCCCATATCTTACTTTCAATCGTAGTAGTAAATTTGGTATTAAAAGCAATTTATTATGCATTAAGTGGAGATATCCCTGCCCATAAAAAAATAGTAAAGTGGACTTATCCAATATGGTTATATGTTTCAGTTACAGGTGTAATTGTATATTTAATGATTGCCCCTTATTATAATTAATTAGGTTATGAACAAGAAAATTCAAATAGCTTTAATTCTAGTTTTCGCACTATTTTTAGTTTCATTTGATTCATTTTCTCAGTGCGCTATGTGTAGAACTACCGTAGAAAGCACCATTTCAGACGGAAGATCCACTATCGCTTCAAATCTAAATAAAGGGATCCTTTACCTTTTCGCCGCTCCTTATCTTTCCTTCTTTGGAATCTCCTATCTTTGGTTTTATCAAAGTAAAAAAGAAGAAGAAAAAAGAATTTATCGTGAACGCATCAAAGAAAGAGTTCGAAAAATCTTTAACGGAAATTAATTAGAATTTTTATCAATCCCAGATAGGAAATAATTTTAATTTGATTTTTTCTCCGAAGAAAATTTTGGTAGATTTTTCAAAGGATTCTGTATAATCAGAAACATAAAATTGCTTATTTCCTTTTTTCCCAGAATGATTGATTAAATTATTTTGCTCTAATAATGCTTTTACCTGCATTGCAACAATCTCAGCAGAATTTAAAACCTCTACCTTATTTTGATAAAATTCTTGAATTTGCTGTTTAATCAAAGGATAGTGGGTACAACCTAAAATCAAACCTTCAATATTTTTTAATTCTTCCTGCTTTAAATAAGATTCAATAATTTGAGCTGAAATGGAATTATCAAAAAATCCGGCTTCTATCATCGGCGCTAATAAAGGAGTTGCCAAAGATTGAATATGAATACCTTTATCCAATGCCTCCGCCTTCTGTGGATATATTCCACTCCCAACTGTTTGATTTGTGCCGATTAATCCTAAATTTTTATTTGAAAAATTTCTCCCAAGTTCATCAATCACAGGGTCAATCACATTAACCACTAAGGCTTTTGACCCTACATAGGTTTTTACCAAATCATAAGCAGCCGCAGAAGCAGAATTACAAGCAATCAATATAATTTTACATTTTTTTTCTAATAAAAAATGACAAATCTTTACCGCATAGGACTGGATAGCGGTTGCGGATTTATCCCCGTAGGGTAAATGAGCAGTGTCTCCAAAATAAACGATAGATTCATTCGGTAAAACCTGAGTGATTTCACTTGCCAGGGTTAAACCTCCTATCCCACTATCAAAAATTCCAATTGATTGATCTGAATTCATATAGATATTTTAACAAAGAACGTAAATTTGTAAAATATTTCAAATAAAGTTGCAACCATTCATTTTCAATTTGCATCTATAAAATAGTATTGAAACAGATTTGAATAATTCAACTAAACTAAATTTATCAGAATCCGAATTAATAAAAGCTTGTATTAATAAGGAATCCTTTGCAGAAAGAGTTTTATATGATAAATATAAAGGTCGATTATTCACTATATGTTTACGATACCTTAAAAATAAAGAAGAGGCAGAAGATGTTTTTACGAATGGTTTTGTTCGAATATTTTCAAAATTAAACTCCTATTCCGGAAAAGGAAGTTTTGAGGGTTGGATGAAAAAAATCATGGTAAATGAATGTCTGATGGAAATTCGAAAATCAGTTGATTTTAAAAATTTTATTGAAATAGAGGAAATTCCATTAGCTGCACCTGAAACTATTTTATCTGAATTAGGAGTACAAGAAATCATGAAATTGATCCATGAACTTCCTCTTCAACAAAGAACCGTTTTTAATCTTTATGTTTTTGAAGATTATAGCCATGAAGAAATTGCAAAAGAAATGGGAATTAG
>CAZVFE010000146.1:0-2939 GCA_964626405.1 uncultured Cytophagales bacterium
GCATTTTGGTAGCCAAGGGCCCGAATGGTGGAGTATATGGATCTGGAACAGGAGGAACAATTTTATTGAATACACAAGCAAATAAAGAATCATCGATAGATTTAAATCAATATTATAATTCAATTGGCGGATTCAAACAAAATACAGATATTCGTTTTGGTAATAATCGAATTTTTGTTGGACTTCAACAGCAAAAAGGATATAGAGAACAATCTGATTTATCACGGGTATTTCTTTCCTTTGAAGGCAATTACCCTTTCCGAAAAACAGGAAATATTAATTTAATTGCGTTCTCTAGCAAACTTAACTACGAAACTCCTGGTGGATTAAATATTAGTCAATACCAGGCAAATCCTAGACAAGCTAGACCAGCAGCTGGGCCAAATAAATCTGCTATCGACCAAAAAGCAAGGTTAATTACAGAAACTCAATTTTTAGGAATTAATTTGGAAAATCAATGGAATAATCGGTGGGCATGGAATTGGGGAAATGTATTACAGGTCAATTCAATTATCAATCCTTCTATTCGAAATTATGAGGAGCGTTCCGAACCGAATTTTTCAACTAGAGCGGTAATACATTTTAAAGATAATCAACATTTTTCATGGGATAGTGGAATTGAATATCAAATTGGCCAATTCAATTCTTCTACATTTGGGAATTTTTATGGAAAAAAAGATACTTTACAAACGATATTAAATACCAATATTCAGCAATTAACCTATTTCAATCAGTTAGATTATCAATTTTCAAACCAATTATCCCTCACAGCCTCTGCTAGTTTAAATTATTTAAATTATGAGTTTAAGGCTAATGAGCTAATCCTATCTCCAAGATTATCCTTGGTTTATTCTCCGAATAAGTTTCATAGTTTGGTTGGAAAAATCTCCCATGGATTTTCACCACCAAGTATTTCAGAGATTCGTCCGAGTACAGGAATTTTGGATTTAAATTTAAAATCTGAAAAAGGTTGGAACAAGGAAGTGATTTATCGGGGGAAATTAAATAAACTTCCCATAAATTGGACCATTAATGCATATCAGTTTAATTTAAATGAGACAATTGTTGTTCAGACCGCTTCAGATGGTGCAGATTTTTATGCAAATGTGGGCTCATCGATTCAAAGGGGTTTGGAGGCAAATATTAATTTTGAGAATCGAATTAATTCTTCTATAATTTCCTTTTCTATTCAAGATTCTAAATTCAAAGAGTCTGGGAAATACCTGCCAGGAATAGCAAACAACAGTTTATATCTTACTGAAATTATTCATTTGAGTAAAAGTCTAAACTGGACCTTTCAATTTCAAAAAACAGGTAAAATGTATTTAAACAATGCAAATACCTATGAACTCCCGAGTTCTAATATATGGAATTCAAAATTGGATTATGATTGGAGGATTAAAGAATTAAAATTTAATACATGGATTTATATTGATAATATCTTTGACTTAACTTATACCTTAGGGCCTGATCTAAACGCTTTTGGAAATCGCTTTTATAATGCTGCTCTTGGAAGAAACATTTCCTTCGGTACAAGGTTAAGACTATAAACCCTATTGAAATGTTAAAAAAAGTACGATATCAGGCATTTACTGACTATTTTTCCAGAGAATTTCCTCAGGCAGATACGGAATTGGAATTTTCCAATCCTTTTGAATTATTATTGGCAGTGGTACTCGCGGCGCAATGTACGGATAAGAGAATTAACCAAATATCACCCGCATTATTTGAGCGATATCCAAATCCAGAAGCTTTAGCAAATTCAAGTGTTGAAGAAATCTTCACTTATATTCGATCTGTCTCATATCCGAATAATAAAGCCAAGCATTTATATGGACTTGGGATAAAATTAGTTGAACAATTTAATAGTGAGGTACCGGGTACAATGGAAGAATTACAATCTTTACCGGGAGTAGGAAGAAAAACAGCGAATGTTATTTTATCTGTTATTTATAATCAACCCGCTATGGCAGTAGACACCCATGTTTTTAGGGTTTCCCATAGGCTAGGTTTGGTTGGAGCTAAAGCAAAAACTCCTTTGGCTGTAGAACAAGAATTGGTAAAAAATATTCCTGAGGAAATGATAGCTAGGGCGCATCATTGGTTGATATTACAAGGAAGATATATTTGTTTAGCTCGAAAACCCCAATGTGGAAAATGCCAAATCACGCATTTTTGTAAAAGTTTTGAAAAATGGAATACATAGAATATTTTGCTGTTGTTTCTTCTTTGATAGGCGTTTATCTATCTATCAAACAACATATACTAACCTGGTTTTGGTATATTTTAGCGGCAATATTATATTCGATTGTATTTTTTGAGGCGGGATTATATTCCGATATGGAACTTCAATTTTTCTTTATTGTTTCAAGTATTTTTGGATGGATAAAATGGAATAAATTAAATAAAGAGTGGAAACCAGAAATGACGAAAAGCTCTTATTTATTTTTTGGAATATTGATTAGTTTAATTTTGGCCTATGGTTTGGCGGAGATTCATTTAAACTATTTTGAAAATGTAAGCTTAGCTTATTTTGACGCCGCCTTGGCGATGCTCAGTGTCTTTGGCACCATTCTTGAGGCAAAAAAGAAAATAGAATCATGGTTATTCTGGATTATTATTAATATTTCCTATGCTGGAGTATATTTTTATAAGGATTTAATTCCTAGTTCGGCCTTATATTTTATATTTGTAGGACTTTCCTTAAAAGGTTTATTTGAATGGAGAAAAAAAATATAATAATGGAAAGATTTAGTATTATAATTTAAATACTATATTTGCAAAAATTAAAAAAAAAAGACATTTATTTAAATTGATAAATTTTATGGCGACAGAGGAGAAAAACCGTTATTCTGCAGAGGAATTAAAAGAATTTGAAATAATTATTCAGCAAAAACTTGCGGAAACAAAAAAAGAACTTCAATATTTAATGGAAACAT
>CAZVFE010000147.1:0-1278 GCA_964626405.1 uncultured Cytophagales bacterium
TATCTGACGATCTTCGTCTGCTTTTTAATGAATTGTCTGGATGGGATGGACGTAATGATCATCACTTATACAGCTCCAGCGATTGCAGGAGATTGGAATATATCTCCAGCCAATTTAGGAATCGTTTTTAGCTCTGGATTAATTGGAATGACCGTTGGGGCTGTTATGATTGCACCTTATGCAGATTATATTGGAAGAAAGAAAATCATGATATTAGCGGCATTATTAATGGCATCTTGTATCTATGTTACAACCTTAACGAATACGATTAATGAATTAATTGCAGTAAGATTCATCTCTGGCTTAGGAATTGGAGCGATGTTGGCCTCTACGACTGCCTTAACAGCGGAATATACACAAGCAAAATACCGTGATTTTTTTGTTAACTGCGTTATTGCAGGTTATCCAGTTGGGGCAGTTTTATCTGGATTTGCCTCGGCTAAAATTATTCGAGAAGATGGCTGGAGATCCATGTATGAGATAGCGGGAATTATTACCTTAATAGCTATTCCAATTATTTATTTGTTATTAGATGAATCTTTGGATTATTTATTAAATAATCAGCCTAAAAATGCATTAGAAAAGGCAAATAAGATATTGGTGAAATTAGGAATAAAGGAAATGGAAAGTTTGCCTGTGCTAGATCAGGACAAAAAGGTTCCCATTAAAATGTCTACCTTAATGAATGCCGAATACAAACCCAATACCATTAAATTATGGACTTCCTTATTTCTAGCATTTTCGACTTTATATTTTTTAACGAATTGGATACCGAAATTAGTAGTAAATGCAGGTGTAAGTGAAGAAAATGCCATTTATGCAGGAACAATATTCAATTTAGGAGCAATATTTGGAATACCTTTACAAGCCTTATTATCTCGAAAAATAGGATTGAATAAGTCAATAGGAAGTATTTTAATAGCTACTTCCGCTATGATGGTATTGTTTAAGTTATTCTTTGGGTCCGATTGGGTATTATTTGCCTATTTCCTATTAGGATTTGGAATTCAAGGAGGTTTTGTGGGTTTATACGCTGTTGCTGCGAGATTATATCCTACGAGGATTCGCGCTACTGGAGTAGGTTGGGCAATTGGAATGGGAAGATTAGGGGGAATATTAGGGCCAATATTAGGTGGAATATTAATTACCATTGGTTTATCGATGGTGGAAAGTTTTTGGGCCTTTGCTATTCCTACATTTGCAGCTGGGTTTTCAACCTTAAAAATTAAATTATAGGATTGCAATTTAATTTGGTTTTATTTTCCAGAAAATTTGTCC
>CAZVFE010000147.1:1378-2921 GCA_964626405.1 uncultured Cytophagales bacterium
GGATTTAAAAGATGCATTTTAGCATCATTCAATAAATGATCCATCACTATATCATGTGCAGATTTTTGAGTAGTCGACCTACAAATCCTATTTAAATGAATAGCAGATATCCCCATGAGATTTGCAAATTCTTTGATTGAATAATTCTTTTGGGAATGTCTTCGAATCAAGGATTTAAATTGATTTAAATAATGAAGTGAACGGTTATCACCTTGTAAATGATTACCTTCACTTTCAGAATTTAATCGTAAAATATAGGCCATTAATAATTGGAAATAAGTATTTAAGACCAATGCCTTATTTGGAAAATCCTCTTGCCATTCATGAATAAATTGCTTTTGGGCATAAAGAAGGGATTCCCAAAACTCCGTTTGATTAGAAGATATGATTCGAATTTCATCCATTAAGGTATTTAAATTAGGAATATCTTTGAATCGTGTATCCATATATTCCTGAGAAAAACTCCAAACCTCTCCGGATAAATCCAGATTGAATTTAAAACCATGCACCTTGTCGGCCGGAATGGAGAGAATACAAGGAGCTTGAAATTTCACTTGATTTTTAAAAGAAATAACTGTTCCTGAACCCTTTTTAATAAAAAAAAATTGATGTATATCATCATGAAAATGCTCTTCAATCTCCCAATTATATAATTTTGAACGGGTGATAAGTTTCTCCCAATGAAAAAAATGGGAAAACCCTTGGGATTCAGAATCTCCATACAAACCCTTAAAATGCAATAACGTTTGTTTCATAAATACAATATAAAATATTGGTTAAACAGACCAATTATTAATTTTTATTTAAAAAATGTTTTAAAAGTACAAAAATAATTTTTTATTTTCCAAGTAAATATTGACTTATTTATAGAAATTTGTTGGTTAAATAACTGAAATATGTCAGACATCATAACCGAAAAAATGGATTGGACTGTCCATCCACCAAAATTATACCCTGAATATAAATCGACTCTTCTGCGCGCACCTCAGAAGCCAATGTTGGATATTCAAAAAGGGATTCATGAAAATACTGGACCTCTATATGGGGAATATTCGATTGGAGATTTAGATCATGATTTAACCAAGAATTCGATTGTAAATGGAGAACCCTTAGGAGAAAGAATGGTCTTACATGGTTATGTAAAAAATCAATATGGAAATCCTGTGCCAAATACCTTAATTGAAATTTGGCAAGCAAATTCAGCAGGGAGATATGTTCATAAAGTAGATAAACATGCAGCTCCACTTGACCCAAATTTTTTAGGGGCAGGAAGAACACGTACAGATGAAAATGGCTATTATTGCTTTTATACCATTAAACCAGGGGCTTATCCGTGGGGAAATCATTTCAATGCTTGGAGACCCAATCATATTCATTTTTCCTTATTCGGACCAAATATTACTACTCGGTTAGTCACACAAATGTATTTTCCAGGAGATCCATTACATGCCTATGACCCCATTTTTAAGGGTATTCCAGAAAAAGTTCGTCCATTGGTAATAGCAGATTTTGACATAGAAAGAACCGAACCTGATTTCGCCCT
>CAZVFE010000148.1:0-2916 GCA_964626405.1 uncultured Cytophagales bacterium
GTGTGCATTTAAAACCTAGAGAGTTTAAGCAAATGCTAAAGAATGATCCAGATGTAGTTTTGGTAGATATGCGTTCGAATTATGAGCATTCTTTGGGAAAATTTAAAGGGGCTTATACCTTCGATATGGAAAATTTACGAGATCTTCCAAATCATGTACATGAAATAGATCATTTAAAAGATAAAAAAGTAATCACTTATTGTACAGGTGGTATTAAATGTGAAAAAGCTTCAGCTTACCTATTAGAAAAAGGTTTTAAAAATGTTTACCAATTACATGGGGGCATAATAAAATATGGATTAGAAGAGGGAGGCGAGGATTTTGATGGTTCTTGCTATGTTTTTGATAATAGAGTCCATACCATGGTTAATTCCTGTAATCCTGAAGTACTTTCTAAATGCCATGTTTGCTCAGAACCCTCTGATCATATGGTAAATTGTGCAAATCCTGAATGTAATGAGCATTTACCAATTTGTCCTTCCTGTTTAAAAGAAATGGAAGGAGCTTGTTCCCAAGAATGTAAAGACCATCCTAGAAAGCGTCCCTACAATGAAAAAGGCTATTTTTCAAAAGCTTCTGTTGGATATTCTCCTGAATTAGGATTTAAATCCTTTGCCAGAAATGAAAAAATTGAAATTAAAAAAATGTCGGATTTATAAATCCCATTTTTTTAATTTTTCTAAAAAGGTATAGTCCGTTAAATCAAATTTTACCGGTACTATCGAGATATAATTATTTTCTATGGCTTCTAAGTCTGTATCTTGTCCTTTTTCAAAATTGACTAGTTCACCATCCATCCAAAAATAAGGTTGGTTATAGGGATCTTTTCTTTCTTCAAAAAATTCTCGGTATAATCCGCGAGCTTGTTTAGTGATTTTTATTCCTTGAATAGGCTCGTCTTTTTTTCCTGGAATATTAACATTTAAGGTGGTTCCTACAGGGAAATCATTATTTAAAACATTCAGGGTAATATTTTTTATATGATCCCTACAATGTGAAAAATCTGCATCAAAATGATAATCACATAAGGAAAATCCTATGGCTGGAATGGATTCTGTTGCTGCTTCAATTGCAGCTGACATGGTACCGGAATAAAGGATTGAAATTGCCGTATTCGCTCCATGGTTAATTCCCGAAACAACTAAATCAATTTTTCGTCCTTTTAATAAATAATGTTTTCCAAATTTCACACAATCAGCGGGTGTTCCAGAACATTTATAGGCAGGAACATCTTCGCCAAATTCCATCGATTTGTTTATCCTTAATGGAAAACCCAATGTAATAGCATGGCCCATTCCGGATTGAGGAGTATCTGGTGCAACTACCCAAACCTCTCCTATTTCCTTCATGATATTGACTAGTTCCTTGATTCCTTTAGAAAAAATTGAATCATCATTTGCCACTAAAATTAATGGTTTCATATTTTTTAATATTATTAAATTTATCTATCAAATTTAATTAAATTTATTCACTCAAATATTAAAAAATGGAAAAATACCTGAATCCTGATGATTATTTATTGGCACAAACTCAGCAAGTTCGTGATATACTAAATGATTTAAGAGAATTAATCTTATCCCTTTCTGACAAACTTGAAGAAGGTATGTCTTATGGATTGATAGCTTATAAATTGAATAAAAAGCCATTGGTCTATATTGGAGCAATGAAAAATCATATAGGGTTCTATCCCACAAACTCTGGTGTTAATCAGTTTGAAAATGAATTAAAAGCACTAAAACTTAAATATTCAAAAGGAGCAATCCAATTTCCCATGAAGGCAAAAATTCCTATGGATTTAGTGGAAAATATTACTTTGTTTAGAATTGAAGAAATTTTGTCGAAATAATTCCAATTCTTCGAAATTGGGCATAATAAGATAAGTTGAAAGTAGAGGTATTTTTTGAATATTGGTCAATTTAAATAAATAGTTTAATTTTGAAAAATGAAGCAAAAACTTATTCTTTTTTCACTCATTTTGGGTTTGATAATTTCTGGGTCAAAGTTTTATGCTTATTATGTTTCAAATTCAATTACCATTTTAACAGATGCACTTGAATCTTTAATCAACGTTGTAGCCTCTGCATTCGCCCTTTATTCCGTTTATTTATCTGCTCAACCAAAAGACTTTAATCATCCTTACGGTCATGGAAAAATAGAATTTTTTTCCTCTGGCTTAGAAGGTGTTTTGATAATTTTGGCTGGTTTATTTTTAATAGGACATGCTGCAGTTCATTTGGTAAATCCTGTAGAAATTGGGAATATTGATATCGGAATTTATGTGGCAATTATTTCAGGATTACTGAATGCTTTATTGGGATATTTATTGGTTTATGAAGGGAATAAAACAAATTCTCCTGCTTTAAATGCAGAAGGTCAACATTTAAAATTGGATGCATTAAATGGATTGTTTATTTTAATCTCCTTAGGATTTACCTATTTCTTTAAATTTTCATGGATAGACCCCATTGCCTCTATCCTTCTTTCACTTTTAATGTTATTTCAAGGGTTTAAACTTATAAAAACTTCTTCCGGAGCTTTGATGGATGAAAGGGATGAAGAAACATATGAAAAACTAATCGACTACATAACCAATAATCAAAAAAACACTTGGATAGATCTCCATAATTTAAGAATTCAACAATACGGAGGGGATTTTCATATAGATTGTCATCTTACCCTTCCACGTTATTGGAATTTAAATCAAGTTCATGAAGAAATTCATGAATTTGAGGAAATAATCAATTCCTTATATAATTCTGAAATTGAAATATTTATTCATGCAGATCCTTGTTTAGACAATTGTTGTTCACATTGTAATATTCAGGATTGCCCTATTCGTAAGGCACCGTTTACTAAAAAAATTGAATGGAATAAAGTAAATTTAGGCCTTAATCAAAAACATTTTCTGGAGGAACT
>CAZVFE010000149.1:0-2871 GCA_964626405.1 uncultured Cytophagales bacterium
TGCAAGATCATTTTCATTGATTAAAATTCCCCTTGCAGTATTTATTAATACAGCATTTTTTTTCATTTTAGAAAATGCGTCTGCATTAATAAAGCCAATATTGTCTTTTGTGGCAGGACAACTTAAGCTGATAAAATCAGATTCAGAAAATAATTGATCTAAATTTTTAAAAGGATATTGATTTTTTAAATCCTTGGTATGGGAATAAATAATTTTCATCCCGAAGGCTTCTGCAATTTTTGCCGTGGCTTTTCCAATGGCACCCAATCCAATGATTCCAAGAGTTTTATCTTTTAATTCAATTATTGGTTTGATTTGATAACAAAAATCCGGGTTTTTTGTCCAATCCCCTTTTCGAACAGAATCAATATGTAAGGCAACATGATTGGTGTAATGTAAAATAAGGGAAAAGGCATGTTGTGCTACGGATTCTGTTCCATAGCCCGGCACGTTTCTTACAGGAATATTCTTTTCTTTACAATATTCGCTATCTATACAATTTATTCCAGTGGCAGAAACGATTATTTTTTTTAGGTTTTTGAATAGAGGGATATTTTCTCTATTCAAAACGAATTTATTGGTGATTAGAATTTCTGAATCAAGAATATTTTCAGGTATTTTTTGATTTACGATTCTATCTAAATAGATAACTTCTCCAAATTGGTTAAAAACATCCTTGTTAATATCATTTTGAAAAAGGGTAAATCCGTCTAAAATTCCAATTTTCATTTTATTGAAGTTTGGGGTTATTTTTATGTCTTTGAGAATCTCGTTTGGTTTTTTTCTCTAAATTTTCTTTTAAAGCCTGGGTTAAATCTATGCCAGTTTGATTGGCTATGCAGATTAAAACGAATAAAACATCTGCCAATTCTTCTTCCAGAGATTTATTTTTATCAGATTCCTTTTCTGATTGATCTCCATATCTTCTGGAAATAATCCTTGCCACTTCACCTACTTCCTCCGTTAGGATGGCCATATTCGTCAATTCACTGAAATATCTTACACCATGGGTTTTTATCCAATCATCAACAATTTTTTGTGCGTCTTTAATTTCCATCCTTTGAGTTGATTATAATGGTAACTGGACCATCGTTGACCAAATTTATTTGCATATCTGCTCCGAATTTACCTGTTTGAATTTTATTTTGAAAATTTTCTTGGAGGCTTTGAATCATTTTCTCATAAAGGGGGATGGCTATTTCAGGTTTAGCAGCTTCGATAAAACTTGGTCGGTTTCCTTTTTTTGTTTCAGCAAATAGAGTAAACTGACTTACTAATAATATCTCGCCCTCTACTTGTTGAAGGGATAGGTTCATTTTGCCTGCTTCATCAGAAAAAATTCTTAATCCTGAAATTTTTTTGGATAGGTAAAGGACATCTTTTTCGGTATCTGATTCATGAATTCCTAGTAAAACAAGAAAACCTTTCCCAATAGAAGAATATACTTGGGAGTTGATAGATAAGCTTGCTTCCGAAACTCTTTGTATCAGGGCAATCATTTATAATAGGAGGTAAACAATTAGGAAATAAACGCCATATCCAAGAATATCATTCGTGGTGGTTATAAATGGACCACTTGCAATTGCTGGATTAATATTCATCCGATTTAAAATTAGAGGAGTGATTGTACCCATCAAAGAGGCTAATAATACAACAGAAAAAATCGATAAACTTACTGTTGAGGATAATAATATTTCTCCACCATCGATCATTAAGGAAAATCCGAAGGTGAAAATACTTGCTATTAAGCCATTCATGATGGCAACAATTAAAACCTTCTGAAGACGTGTCCAAAGTGAATTGTCTAGTCCAGAATTTTTATCTGCCAGAGATTGAACGATTAGGGATGAAGACTGAATTCCTACATTTCCTCCCGTGGAACCAATAAGGGGGATAAAGGCTGAAATTGCAGGTATCTTAGAAATTTGATCATTGTATTGGTCAATTATTTTTGCGGCCAAAAAACTTCCTAGCATTCCACCAATCAGCCAAGGTAAACGGGCACGTACCAAGCGCCAAACGGAGTCGTCCTCTTCTACATCTTCCGAATAACCTGTGATGGCTTGTACATTTTCTTGGGCAGTCTCAGTTATGAAGTCGATTACGTCATCAATCGTAATTCTTCCCAATAATCTACCTTGAATATTCGTTACAGGGATGGATTCGAAGTCGTATTTTTGCATTAAATTGGCAACTTCCTCGCCATCGGTATAGGTCATGACCGAAACGATTTCCGGATCATAAATATCTTCAATTTTAGAGCCTCTTTTAGCGATAACAATATCTCTAATGGAAAGGTATCCTAATAAAATTCCGTCGTCATCTACCACATAAACGGTATAGACTTTTTCTACTTCTTCAGCCTGACGTCTAATTTCCTCAACGCATTCAGTAACGGTTGACTTTACGTTGATTTTAATTAATTCTTTTTGCATTAAGCCACCTGCACAATCTTCATCATAATGCATTAAATCAATAATGAATCTAGCTTGTTCTCTGTCTGGCAGTAGTGCAATGACTTCCTCTCTAACCTTTACGGCTTGTTCGTTGAGAATATCCACCGCATCATCAGAATCAATTTCATTGATATAGGAGGCAATTTCTTCGGAACTAAAGTTTTTAAGGAATTTTTTTCGATCGTCGGAATCGAGGGAAGAAATAATTTCAGCTGCATCTTTGGTTTCAATTAATTGAATGATATACTTGCTCTGAGGGCCATCTAGCTCATAGAGAACAGTAGTGATATCAACCGGATGCAGATCTTCGAAGATTATTTTTAATTCATCTTTTTTATCAGAATCTATTAAAATAATAACTTCTTCTAAGAACTCTTTGGTCAATTCAAATGGAGCAAATTGTGGTTGCTGATTT
>CAZVFE010000150.1:0-2838 GCA_964626405.1 uncultured Cytophagales bacterium
GATTGATAATAGTTGGCGGCCTCCTCGGCATTTTGATTAAACCAAAGGCAGGGAAAAATGGGGTGATTCATGGTTAACTACTTTAATAATTGATATACAATTAAAGCAGAAAGATAGGCTAAGGTAGTCATATATCCAAATTGAATAACCGGATATTTCCACGACTTTGTTTCTCTATAAGTAGTTGCAAGGGTACTCATACATTGCATGGCAAAAGCATAGAATACCATCAGAGATAAACCCAAAGCCAAATCGTACATAGGCTTGCCCGTTGCAGGATTTATTTCTTCGCGCATTCGTTTCTTTATCGTATGATCCCCCTCAATATCTCCTCCAAGGCTATAAATGGTAGACATCGTGCCCACAAATACTTCCCTTGCCGCAAATGAGGTAATTAAAGCAATTCCAATTTTCCAATCATAACCCAATGGTTTTATAACTGGCTCAAATTTTTTGCCCAACCATCCCGCATAGGAATATTCAAGCTTTTCAGACGCAATTTTATTATTTAAAACCTCTGTAGTTAAATTCGGATTCTCTTGTCTAACCCTTTGTTCAACTTGGTCAAATTCCTCACCAGGACCATAAGATGCCAAGACCCACAAAACAATTGAAATTGCCACAATAATCTTTCCGGCCTCAAATACAAAGGCACGAACAGAATTATAAATAGATAAGAAAATATGTTTTAAACGAGGAGTTTTATAAGTAGGTAATTCCATAATAAAAAAGGTTTTTTCCTTAACCTTCAAGATGGTTTTCATTACCCAGGCTGAAAATAAAGCCATAAAAAACCCTAATAAATATAAGCCAAATAATACGACTCCCTGTAAATTAAATACCCCAAATAAGGTCCTTGCATCCGGAATCACCAAGGCAATTAATATCGTATATATCGGCAATCTTGCAGAACAAGACATTAGAGGAGTCACCATTATCGTAATCAAACGGTCTTTCCACGAAGTAATGGAACGGGTACTCATGATTGCCGGTACTGCACAAGCTACTCCGGAAATCATCGGGACAATCGAACGCCCATTCAATCCAAATCTTCGCATCAATTTATCCATGATAAACATCACCCTAGACATATAGCCAGTTTCCTCTAAAAGGGCAATGAATAAAAATAAAAAGGCAATTTGAGGGATAAAAATCAAAACTCCACCAATTCCTGCTATCAGACCATCTGAAATCAAATCCGTAATTTTTGATTCAGGCAAAACTGTTCTTACCCATTCACTTAAATTACCAACTCCCGCATCAATCGCATCCATTGGAAAAGAAGCCCAGGTAAATACTGCCTGAAATACCAGGAATAAAATCCCCAGAAAACTAAGATATCCCAAAACCGGATGTAAAAATACCTTGTCTAGTTTATCAGAAAAACTACGAACAGGCTCCTTTTCCCATTGCTGATTGATATTAATAACACATCGATCTACAATATCCGAAATCTGTTCATATCTACTGACAATCTCACTCGATTTATATTTTTTGGCATTGAATTGGTATTTCTCCTGAAGCTGATCAAAAGCTTGTTTTTGGGCTTTATCAAACATGGCCATATGATCATGTTCCATCAACCATAATAAAGAACGATAAGGGTCAGTTTCTCCGAATTTAGCCTCAATCTCATCTAATAATTCCTGTGCAACAGGAAAAGATAAACCATCATTGGAGGCGTATTTATTGATTAATAATTTGGCAACGGCCATTTTTAAACCGTTGATTCCAATTCCTTTTTTAGCATTTACCTCTACCACCTCCACATTCAATTCCCTCGCTAATTTTAATGAATTAATCACTAAACCATTCCCTTCCGCCACATCCAACATATTCAAGGCTAAAACCGTGGGTAATCCCAAATCCTTCACCTGAGAAAATAATAATAAATTCCTCTTTAAATTAGACGCATCCGCAACCACAATGATAACATCCGGAAAATCCTCACTCTTCGGGTCACCCAGAATATTCACCACCAATTCCTCATCCATGGAATTCGGATAAATACTGTAAATACCCGGCAGGTCAATGACTTCCATTTCCTTGCCCGGTTCTAATTCCCAAGAACCCGTATGTTTATCAACCGTTACACCCGGAAAATTCCCCGTCTTCTGACTCAAGCCCGTCAGGCTATTGAAAAGAGAAGATTTTCCCGCATTCGGATTTCCAATAAGTGCAATTTTTGGTCTTTTCAAGGAAAATTAATTTATTCTTTCTACTAAAATTTCTGATGCCTCCTGCTTACGCATGGATAAGGTATAACCAGATACTTTTACCGCAATAGGATCTCCAAATGGCGCAAAATGCAATACCTCAATCTCTACTCCCGGCAAACATCCCATCTCCAATAATTTCAAAGATAAATCCTCATCTTTAAAATCTACTACCACTGCCTTTTCCCCTAAATTTAAATTGGATAATAATACCTCAGACATCTTTATTTAGAATGATTCAAAATTGTTTGCAAATATAGATAATAAAATTTAAAATATATAATAATTAAGAACTGATATTAATCAATTATGCTATTTAATAGGAATGATAATTTCTTCCCCTCTTAGCGCAATATCTTGTTTTTTAGAATTTGCTCGCATCAGCACTTCTTTTGATACCTTATATTTCTCTGAAATTTTTCCTAGGATATCTCCCGGACCAACAATATGAACGGCTTTCACCTTTACCTTGATCTTGGTTACCCCCACTAAGATATTGGAAGGACGAACATCTGGATTAGCCTTTTGAAGTTCATCGAAACTATAGCCAAAGCGTTTGGCAATTCCCAAAAAGGAATCTCCTGCTTGAACAATATATTGATAATTTATACCTTCTGGTGCT
>CAZVFE010000151.1:0-1664 GCA_964626405.1 uncultured Cytophagales bacterium
GAATTAACAAAATTATAGAATATTCCAACTTAGAAAAATACAATTATTTCAAAACCGTCAACTGTGCTAGTCTGTATACTTTTATTATATTTTGTATTTTAGCATCCCAAATTGTAATTTTACTAATGTCATTTTACATCTAATAATGAAAAAAATAACAGCACTCGCATTCCTAATAATTTCATTTACTTTATCCCTATCCTGTGGTACCAACAAAGAGGATAGAGGTAAAATGCTTGCTGAAACCTATTGTGGATCTTGCCACCTTTACCCAGACCCTAATATCCTTGATAAAGCTACCTGGGAAAATGGAGTCCTTCCTGAAATGGGAATAAGAATGGGACAATTAGATAATTTTAATAAATTAGCATCCTTTTCCCAAGATGAACTTCTCGAGAAAATTAATCATCATATCTATTCCGACAAACCCTATATGAGTCAGGAAGATTGGGAACTGCTTAAAGCTTATATACTCTCCAAAGCACCTGAAAAGCCTCTTGCTCAAAAAAATAAAATCCCAATAGATACCAATGAATCTAATTTATTTAAAACAATCATTAAACCTAGTAAATTAGATTTATACGGAAATACTATTTCCATTACCCTGAAGGAAGGAGAAAAAGGATTCTCTATCTCCTCTGAATCCAAACATTGGGTAAATTTCGACGAAAAAGGCAATATGACTTCCTATCAGGATGTCCCCGGCACTTTTGTCCAAACAATTTCTAGAAATAATCAAAAATTTTCCCTGAGTATCGGAAGAATGAATCCGAATGAATTAAAAATGGGTAAATTATATAAATTAGAAAATAATGAATATACACCTATTTCACATATTGATTCCTTAAGAAGACCTGTTAGTTTTGATATAGGCGACCTAAACCAAGATGGAATAGATGATTTTGTAATATGTGAATTTGGATTTGAGGTTGGACAACTTTCTTGGTTCGATGGAAAAACATTAAAAAAACACGTGTTAAAATCCGATCCTGGGGCCAGAAATATCATTCTAAAAGATTTTAACCAAGATGGTAAACTAGATATTCTTGCATTAATGACTCAGTCTAGAGAAGGCGTATACCTATTCTTGAATAAAGGAAATAATAATTTTGAAGAAAAAGCACTTCTTACTTTTCAACCTGCCTTTGGCTCCTCCTATTTGGAATTGGCAGATTTAAATCAAGATGGAAAAGAAGATATTATTATAGCAAATGGGGATAATGGAGATTATTCCTATTCCAAAAAAAATTATCATGGAATTCATTATTTTGAAAACCAAGGAAATTTTGAGTACAAAGAAAAATTGTTTTTCCCCATTTATGGACTTACCAAAGCAATTCTAAAAGATTTTGATCAAGATGGAGATTTAGATATCGCCTCCACAGCATATTATTTTGAAAAAGATCAAAAACAAAATGAACGATTTTTATATTTTGAAAATAAAGGGAATTTAAAATTTACCTGTTCAAATTTTAATATTCCGTATTCTGGAAAGTATATTGCCCTAGAAGCAGGTGATATTGATTTGGACGGAGACATGGATATCATCCTTGGTTCCTATAAAATTGACAAAAGAATAGAAGAAGGTGAATTGATGGGGCACCAATTCACCTTATTATTAAATCAACTTAATAAGTAAAAATCTGAATCGGTCCACGATTTTG
>CAZVFE010000151.1:1764-2829 GCA_964626405.1 uncultured Cytophagales bacterium
ACTAATATTTCTTAAAATTAAAGAAGAAGCGGCTAATGGATATTTTAACGGAACATTTCTTCCTCCAACAAATAAATCTAAATCCCCATCTCCATCAAAATCAAAAGGTTTTACCACCCGATTACTCTGAATAATTTTTGGAAGAGCATTTTTTAAAAGAATAAAATTACCCTTACCATCATTTTCATAAATTTCATCCAACAATAAGGTATCCGTAGCCAAATACTCATTTCCACCACGTGCAATGTATAAATCTAAATCTCCATCCCCATCAAAATCTGCAAAACTAGATCCTAAATCTTCCCCATCTTTGGAATCTAAATTATAAGTTTCTAATAAAGTCTTTGATTCAAAATTTCCATTTGGCTTTTGGTAGTAAAAAACTCCAGAGTATTTTCTTGCCCCACCCATAAAAAAATCCATCAAACCATCTTTATTGATATCAGCTACAGTAAGCAAAGGCCCTTGTTCAGATAATTTAAATGGTATACAGTTTTGATAATTAAAATCCACAAAATCAAATTCTTTTTGCTCTGTTATTCCTTCAATCTTATCCGTAAATTCTTTAAAAATTGGCTGATCAATTTGAATTAATGACTTGTACGGACTTAAAGCATCTTTTTTACTAACCTCAATCACTAAATTCTTTCCAGGATTTTCAATTACCTGCATTGAATCATTCGGCCAAATTATTTGTAATTTCTTAATAGATTTCTTTCCTAAACCTATATGGCATTCAGGATCAGAATTGGAAATATACCCTCTAATTCCTCCATATTCATAATAAAACATAGAACCATCCTCATACTCTCCTTCAATCTTACAAAGCAAGGAGCCTTGAACATCAACACCTTTCTCTGGTTTAATTTTTATTTTAAGAAAAGAAGCTTCATCCTTTTTATTCTCTATAGTATTGTTCCTATAAACAAATGAAACATCATTAATATTACAAACAACATAATCTAAATCCCCATCATTATCTAAATCTCCATAGGCAGATCCATTAGAAAATGTTTCAGCATCCAAACCCCATTTATTTGAAACATTATTAAATTTCAAATTACC
>CAZVFE010000152.1:0-2826 GCA_964626405.1 uncultured Cytophagales bacterium
CCCCATTTTTTAATTCATCAATTCTTGATTGATTGATATCGAAACCGATGGTTTCAAAAAATTTCCCAAATTCCACAGCAAGTGGAAGACCAACGTAACCGAGGCCTATAACAGATATTTTAGTGGTTTTATTTTTCAAATTGTGGTAAGTATTTAGTACGGCTTCGCCTTTGTATATCACATAAAGGCATGCGAATACAAGTGGTATTTTTTAAAATACTAATAACACATCACTAAAATTTGGTGGGATTTGATTAAAAAGATAATCAGTGGTTATTAGCGGTTATTTTATTTTCTTCACAAAACTAATTAAATAATTTTAAATATTGATTATTTAAAATAAAAAATTTACTTCATCAATGGTTTTTTTTAATCCTTCTTTTAGGCTTATCTTAGCTTTCCAGCCAAATGAATTAATTTTAGATACATCCAATAATTTTCTAGGAGTTCCATCTGGTTTGGTTGAATCGAGTACAAATTTTCCCTCATACTCCACTAACTCTCCAATTAATTCCGCTAATTCTTTGATGGATATATCTTCTCCACAGCCAATATTAATTAATCCTGTCTCATGATAATTTTCCATTAAAAAATAACAAGCCTCCGCTAAATCATCAACATGTAAAAATTCTCTTCTAGGCGTTCCTGTGCCCCAAATAATGACTTCTGGTTCCTGATTTTTCTTCGCTAAATAGATTCTTCTTATTAAAGCTGGTAATACATGTGAATTTTCGGGATGATAATTATCATTCGTGCCATATAAATTCGTTGGCATAGCTGAAATAAAATTACACCCGTATTGATTTCGATAAGAATTACACAATTCAATCCCTGCAATCTTGGCTATCGCATAAGGTTGGTTCGTATGCTCTAAATAGCCAGATAATAAATACTCTTCCTTTAAAGGCTGTGGTGCCATCTTTGGATAGATACAAGAGGATCCTAAAAACAATAATTTTTCTACCTTATTGAGATAGGAAGCATGAATAATATTCGCCTCCATCATTAGATTATCATAAATAAACTCTCCCCGATAGGTGTTGTTTGCATGAATACCCCCAACCTTAGCAGCGGCTAAAAATACATATTCTGGTTTTTCCTCTTCAAAGAATTTATTGACGGCCTCTTGGTTTCTAAGGTCTAATTCTTTGGAAGTTCTTGTAATAATATGATTAAACCCTTCGGATCGAAGTTTTCGCTCTATTCCTGAACCGACCATACCTTTATGACCAGCAATATATATTTTTGAATCTTTTTTCATTATTTACTAAACAAAGCTAAATCCGACTCAACCATTTCTTTTACCAATGCCGCCAAATCATATTTTGGTTTCCAACCTAATTTGGTTTTGGCTTTGGTTGAATCTCCAATTAATAAATCAACTTCAGTTGGTCTGTAATAGGTCGGGTCTACCTTCACTACGATTTGTCCTTCCTTTAAATCATATCGTCCTGAATTCCTCAAAACATAGCCTTCCTCTTTTTCTTTCTCGCCTCTAAATCCTAATTCAACCCCTATTTCTGCAAAGGACATCTTAACAAAATCTCGGATTTTAGTTGTGATACCTGTGGCAATAACAAAATCTTCTGGAGTATCTTGTTGTAAGATTAACCACATGGCTTCGATATAGTCTTTGGCATGTCCCCAATCTCGTTGGGCATCTAGGTTGCCAAGGAATAAACAATCTTGCTGTCCGAGTGCAATCTGAGCCGTTGCGCGCGTAATCTTTCTTGTCACAAAGGTTTCTCCTCTCTGAGGAGATTCGTGGTTAAATAGGATTCCATTACATGCAAAGATTTGGTAGGCTTCTCTGTAATTTACTGTAATCCAATAGGCATATAACTTGGCAACTCCATAAGGGGAGCGAGGGTAAAAAGGTGTTGTTTCAGATTGGGGAACTTCTTGCACCAAACCATAGAGCTCTGAAGTTGAGGCCTGATAGATGCGGGTCTTTTTTTCAAGACCTAGAATACGGATGGCTTCAAGAATCCGCAAGGTTCCGATGCCATCAGCATTGGCAGTATATTCAGGGGTATCAAAGCTTACCTGAACATGAGACATAGCTGCCAGATTATAAATCTCATCTGGTTGAACTTCCTGAATTATTCTAATTAAATTCGTACTATCGGTTAGGTCACCATAATAAAGGTACAAATTCCTATGGGGAACATGAGGGTCTTCGTAAAGATGATCGATTCTTTGAGTATTGAACAAAGAGGAACGACGTTTTATACCGTGGACCTCATAACCTTTATTCAAAAGAAACTCTGCTAAGTAAGCACCATCTTGTCCGGTTATACCTGTAATTAATGCTTTTTTCATTTGTAAATTTATTGATTCAATTAAAGAATCTATATTTTGAAGTATTAATCGTAATTTACAAATATAAATTAAAAAGATATAATTTATTAAATTCGAAAAATAAACTTTGTTTTACAGTATATTCATACAAATATTCTAAACCTAAAAAATCAAAAATGAAAAAATTCGTCCTTCTAATTAGTTTTTTTAATATTATGGCATGTGAGCCTCCTGTAGAGAGTTCTTCAATTAATAAGTACCGTACGATTATCACTACTGATGGAGAAATAGATGATGTAGATACCTTTATTCGAATGCTTTTATATTCAAACGAATTCCAAATAGAAGGGCTAATATATTCAAGTTCACAGTGGCATTATAAGGGAGATGGAAATGGTACAAAATTTACTTCTAAAATGGAGATGACGAAAAAGATTTATGGAGAAAGAACTGAATTACGTTGGCCTGGTACGGAGTGGATGAATCCATTATTAGAAGCTTATAATGAAGTTTATCCAAATTTGG
>CAZVFE010000153.1:0-2789 GCA_964626405.1 uncultured Cytophagales bacterium
TTGAAATCGAGTACTTCATAGCATATACCGCCATTACAAGCTGGGCCGCCCCTTCTTCGTCCTAGAAATAAATTTAAATTTACTTTTGAATTAATCTTATAGTTTCCTCCTATCCCATTATAAAATTTCCTTGTATCTGTAAGGAAAGGATCTGTAGTAGATTCTGCAATCCAATATAATAAGTATTTAGATCCATGAGATAATCCTAATGAAAAAACCTGATTTTCAACTCTGTCATTCCTATTAAATCCTTGATATTCCCCATCAATTTCCAATCTAATTTTATTTACTAATGGCAAATTAATTTGTCCCCCGAAAGTAACTCTTTGCTTTTCTTTTTTAAATGGATCCATCGCAAAATCAAAGAATATTTTGTAATCTTTCTTGTTTTTACTACCTACATATTCTGCAAAAATTTCATGATAATTATAAATATGGTAGATATTATTTCTTGCCCAAGAATAATTGGCAGTTAGATAATTATTATTCTTTAAACTAATAAAAGTTTCAAATTGGATTCCCTTTTCGTTTAATGGTTCTAAAACATGGGTACTTCTATTCAATGTCCGATAGGTATGTTGTTTTATTAAGGCAGGTGGTTCATTGAAGCCAGAACCTAATGAAAAGTTTTGATAATCTTTCATTTCAAGTGAAAAATTGATATTCTTTAAATTCCAGTTGATATTAGAATAAAAAGCATAGGGCCTCGTACTGTTTTCTCCCTGGATATTTAATGCATAATTTATATAATAACTTAGATTTGGACGAATATTGCCTTCTTCTGCTAATTCAATAAAGGTATTTGAATTTGATTTATTTATTTGTTTTAAAGCTGTTATGGAAAGACTATTATTTTTAAATTTCTTTTTAGCCGTCACAAAACCTAGATAATCTGCCCTTCTTACAAATAGATCTTTGGTAGGCGGAAATACATTGACTAGCGGGCTACCTAATCCTAGATTTAGATCCCATTTATTGAATTTTTTTAAATAGGTAACGCCTAAAAAATCTTTATAGAAATAATATTGAGATCTATAAGATCGATCTTGAAAAATGGATCCAGTAATTTCATAGGAGCGAAGTAATAATCCACGATTTAAGGTTTCGAAGAAATTCCCAATTCGAAGTTGCGCGTTTTTCGAATATCTTTTTAGATTAAACTGAGTCAATTTGAAATAATTTCTATTGTTTACAGGATTCACATAGGTTTCAAAGGTGGATCCTATGGTCCATTTATCCTTTGAATATTGAACGATATTTCTGGAATAAAGGGAAGAGAAGTTTTTCGCATCTACACCCGGTAAGGTTCCATATTGATATTGATTCAGGGAATAACCAGAAAATTGTCCTTTTAAGGTAAATCCTGTTAGAATGGTTAGGCTTAGAATAAAATATTTCATTTAAGATACTTTAGGATTTCTTTTTCAATTTCTACTTCTTCACCACTAGAAAATCCTTCGTGGAATTTAAGTATTTTATTATTTGTTCCTACAAATAAAAGTGTAGGGAATGCGGCAATGCTTAGCTGATTGGCAATATTCATGTCTTGATCTAGGAGAATGGGATAGGGTATTTTGAGTGTCTCAACCATGGGAAGTACTTTGGCAATGCTACGTGGTCCATCCACGGAAATTCCTATAAATTTCACGCCTTTGTCCTGATATTTTTCTGATAGTTCTATTAGTCTAGGAATGGCATTTAGGCAAGGTTTACACCAGGTTGCCCAGAAATCTATAATGGTGAGTTTTTCTCCTTTTAAATCTTCAAAGTTTAAAGAATTTCCTTTTGGGTCATTGAGCTCAAAGGCTGGAATAATTTGGGCTTTGATTGGATTAAAATAGAATAAAGCCAAAACTAGGATGATGCTTGATAGGATATTTTTCATGGTAATAAACTTGCTAATTTTAGTTTTACATTATTAAAATCACTGGATACGCGCTGACTACCTCGGTAGACGATATTGTTATTTGTGTCAACAATTACGATGCGGTCATAGGTAGTTTCATAATTATTTGCGATTTGTCCTCCCATTAATAATAAAGGGAAGCTAATACCTGTATTGGTTCGGAATGAATTTACGGAGGCTAGGTTTCCATCCCAGGCATCTATTCCAATTATACGAAATTGCGGATTTGATTGGTAGATATTGGCAATTTCAGTTTGAACTTTTGGGCCAACTGCAATGCAGAAAGGACAGGTATTTCCGAAGAAGAAAATTACTAAAACCTTTCCGATATAGGAACTAGATTTAATGGTATCGCCTGAGGTACTAACAAGCTTGAAAACGGGTGCGTCTCCGGGGCTTGGCGTCGGGGTGGGAGTAGGATTGGGTCCAGGTCCAGGTGTTGGTGTAGGTTCTGTCTTTGGCTCATCTAATGGATCTGGAGTACAAAACCAACAGGTAAAAATTAAAATAAAAATGGGAAATATTTTAAAGATTTTCATTTTATTAGTGGGTTAGATGGTTCAATTTAATAATATTTTTGAATAAAAAAAAGAGCTAGGAATTTCCTAGCTCTTCAATCTTATTTTTTGAAACAGGAAATCTCCTGTTTAAAATTTTGATTATTATAACCCTTTGCTTTGCTTGATTACTTCGTCTGCAATATTTTGCGGAACGAATTCGTAATGAGAGAAGGTAAGGGTTGCAGTTGCTCTACCAGAAGATAAAGTTCTTAAATCTGTAACATAACCGAATAATTCAGAAAGAGGTACATCAGCTTTTAATAAAACTGCTCCCTGACGAGAGTCCATTCCTTTCATCATTCCTCTTCTTCTGTTTAAGTCAC
>CAZVFE010000154.1:0-2768 GCA_964626405.1 uncultured Cytophagales bacterium
CAGAAGAATTCGCTGGTGGACATCTAGAAGGTGCAACCAATATCAATATTAATTCATCCAATTTCGATTCAGAAGTTGAGAATATCGACAAGGATAGAAATGTATATGTTTATTGTTTATCCGGAGGAAGATCTACTCAAGCTGCAAATGCTTTAAAAGAAAAAGGGTTCAAGAATGTCATCAATATGAACGGAGGAATTCTTGCTTGGTCTAATTCTGGTTTACCGGTAACCTTAGGCGCTCCGCGTTCAGCTGGGAGCTCAGATGAATTAACCAATTTAACAGAAGCTCAATTCCAAGAATTATTAGCCGGCAAAGGCGATGTAATCGTTGATTTCAATGCTGTATGGTGTGGCCCTTGTAAGGTTTTAGGTCCAATTTTAGATGAATACGTGGAAGAGCAAGGTGGAAAAGTAACTCTTATTAAAATTGATGTTGATAAAAACATGGAATTAGCACAAGCTAAAAATATCCAAGCAATTCCTTTTGTAGAACGATACAATGATGGAAAATTGACTTGGTCAAAAATTGGATTATTTAGTAAAGAAGAGCTTTAATATAGCTCTTCTTTATTATATTTGTCAAAAAAATAATTAAATCCATACCTACCATTAATTAAAATGAAATTTGAAAAAATCCATAATAAGGGACAAGCGCGTCTTTTCAAATCAAATTACCTAGAATTTTTTACTAAAACGCATCCCTTAATCATATGGGGATTATATCTTCCTCTCATTATTTTTTCCTTTTTTTATTGTCATTCAATTGGATATTCATGGTCGACAACCTGCTTAATTTTTATATCAGGCTTAATTTTCTGGACATTTGCAGAATATATACTTCACCGATTTGCCTTTCATATTATTCCTGAATCAGAAATAGGAAAAAGGATTACTTATATCATTCATGGCAACCACCATCATTATCCAAGGGATCGACAGCGCTTATTTATGCCACCCTTACCATCTATCCTATTGGCGTCCTTGATTTTTGGTATCATCTATCTTTTTTTGCGTGAATGGAGTTTTGCCTTTTTTCCCGGATTTCTATTAGGTTATTTATTATATGGAACTATGCATTATGCAATTCATTCCTTCAACCCACCTTTTTCCTGGATGAAGCCATTATGGAAAAACCATTATCTCCATCATTATAAAGATGATAATAAAGGGTTTGGAGTATCGAGTACCTTTTGGGATAGAATCTTTGGTACCATGTTTGATATGAATCAAAAAATGGATAAGTCCAAAATAGATGAATTAAAATTTTAAATGCTATTTTGCTGGTTCAAAATCTAAGGAAACAGAATTAACGCAATATCGTAAACCGGTTTCTGTTGGACCGTCATCAAAAACATGTCCTAAATGACCACCGCATTTTCCACAAGTAATTTCAATTCTACGCATACCATGAGAGGTATCTAGTGTTTCTTTGATAACGCCTTCTTCAATTTCCTTATCAAAACTTGGCCATCCACAATGTGCATCAAATTTGGAATCAGAGGAGAAAAGAACTTGTCCACATGCCCTACAGATATAATTTCCTTTTTCTTTATGCATTAAAAATTTTCCTGTATAAGGTCTTTCAGTCCCTTTTTCTCGAAGGATATAATATTCTTCATCGGTCAATTTTTTACGCCATTCGGCTTCGGTTTTAGGCATTTCATTCATGGCTAATTTATTTTCGTTATTTTTTGATTGTGCACAGGCAACTAGATTGATAAAAACTAGAAAAAATCCTGAAAATTGAATAAGCTTTTTCATAAGTGGTATTGATTTTATAAATTCAAACGAAAAACTTTTTAAAAAGTTATTTCAATTTAAGAATTTATTTAAATATGTGCTATTATACAGACCAAACATCCTCCAAAAAGGCTCTTGAAAATCGTTTCAAGGCTACTGCAGATTTTTTAGAGGATTTATTAGCACATGGTAAACAATCCGGATTTGCTCGTCCGAAACTCCCCTTGCAAACTCAAGGAAAACCAGAAAAAATTCAGTTAATCCCGTGGGGACTCATTCCTCATTGGGCAGATGAGCAAACTTCGAAGGAAATTGTTTCGAAGACTTTGAATGCTAAATCTGAAACAATATTCGAAAAACCTTCGTTTGAACCTTATGTATTAAGGCAAAAATGTTTGGTAATGGTCGATGGTTTTTTTGAATGGCAACATTTGGGAAAGGAAAAGGTAGAATATCGAATTAGTAAAAAAGAAGAAGGTCCTTTTGCTATGGGTGGGATTTATAGTATCTGGATGAATCCTGAAACCAGAAAATTAGAACCCTCTTTTTCTATTATCACTACTGCGGCAAATGAAATGATGGAGGAAATTCATAATACAAAAAAGCGAATGCCGCTTATTTTAGAAAAGGAAGATGAAGAACGCTGGCTAAAATCAAAGGATTATGAGGAGGTAAAAGCTCTTATGAAGCCATTTGATTCGAATAAAATGCAAGCTGAACCATTAAATGAAAATAAACAATTGGGTCTTTTTGAATAGAAAAATATTAGTATATTAGAATATAAAACTTTTCCAACAATGAGAAATTTACTACTATTATTGCTAACAATAGGTTTATTAGGAGCCTGTAATTCAAAATCTGAATATCATTCCACTGCAGGAAGAACTGAGGCAGACATTTGGCAAGGGGGAGTTCAAATGATTCCGATTGAAACCCCAAAAGGGACCTTCAAGGTATGGACTAAACGAGTTGGAAATAATCCTAAAATTAAGGTATTGTTATTACATGGGGGGCCGGGTGCTACGC
>CAZVFE010000155.1:0-2749 GCA_964626405.1 uncultured Cytophagales bacterium
TATAAATTTTGAATTAAGGCAAATATCGAGGTTTTTCCACTTCCACTTTCTCCTACTAAAGCAGAAAATTTTCCCAATGGAAATTCAATAGAAAAATCTTCAAAGACGTCTGCTCTTGTTCCATAAGCAAATTCTACTTTTTCAAATTGAATATTCCCTAAATCTTCCTTTTCAATAATAATTTTATTTTCGATACTCTCTGTTTCCAAATCCATAATCTCAAATAAACGATCTGCCGCAATTAAGGCATTTTGAACAGATTTATTTGAATTAATTAAAACGCTCAAAGGCCCTGTAAAATAACCAATTAGAGCATAAAAACTAAATAATTCTCCGGGAGTCAATTCTTGTTGAATAACAAATTCTGAGCCTTTCCAGAATAAAAGAATGGTTAATAGACTAGTTATTAATTGGGTAAAATTTCCAGTTCGAATCGTGGTAATAGAAGATTGATAAAGGGTAAATAAAAATTTAATAAAAGTGGTTTCTGTTTTTTGATTGGTAAAGTCTTCTACTCCAAATTCTTTAATTGTTCTGGCATGTGAGATGGATTCAACCAATTGAGTTTCCAAATCTGCTGCCTCCTCCATGATTTTTCTTTCTATTTTTTTATAAAAGCGATTTAATAGGATGTAAATCACAAGATAAATTGGGATGATTATCAAGGAGAATAAAGCTAATTTCCAGTAAAAACTAAACATTAATCCAAATGAGAAAATAACCACCAGGGTATTTACTACCAATTCAATGGATACTTCATTGATAAAGTTTCGGATTTTGATAGCATCGGATATTCGGGAAGTGATTTCACCTACTCGCATGGTATCAAAAAAACGCTGTGGTAAAAACATTAAATGTTTATAATAGCCTAAAATAAGGGTAGAATCTATCATCATTCCTGTTTTTAGCATCATTCGATTTTTCTGGAATCCATAGAATACTTGCAAAAAGATTATTCCAACCATTCCGATACTCAATAAATTCAATAGGTTTAAATTTCCGTTCACCAATACATGGTCGGTTATTTTTTGAATATAAACCGACATTGCCAAGCCAAATATCGTATAAAGGACTGAGGAAATTAGGGCCTGAGAGGCCATCCATCGATGAGGTTTCAGTAGTTTCCAGAATCGAATAAAGGGAGAGGTTTTTTCATTTATCGGTTTAAAGTTTTCTCCTGGAACCATTAAAACCAAAACGCCGGTCCATAATTCCTTAAATTCCTCCCATGAATAATCTTTCATTTCTCCCAGGCCTGGGTCCATTACTTTTACCATTTTGGAGGTAACTTTATAAATTACCACGAAGTGTAAAAGATCATTTTTTAGATGAAGGTGGGCAATAGCGGGTAAGGGAATTTGACTGAGAGAATCCATTTCTCCTCGCACTCCCTTTGCTAAAAATCCCATTTTTTCCGCCGCTTGAATGAGTCCCAAAATATTCGTTCCTCTTTGGTCGGTAGAGGCGAGCTGACGAATTCTGCTGATTGGAATTTTTACATTAAAATGATTTCCTATGGAGGCTAAACAAGCTGCCCCACAATCTCGGATGTCATGTTGTTTTATTTTTATTGATGCCATTATTTTTTGCTTGGTTAGGATTGAACCAATCATCCATTTTGTCGGTCAGTAATTGGAACAAGGTTCGTTTGTTTAAATAAAAATGGGCATTGATGGTCATTCCTTTTTCTGCTTTTAGGGGGAAACCATTTTTCATTTTTAATTCATTTTTTAAAATTTTAGAACGTACTTTAAAGAAATAGGAATTATTTTCTTGCATGATATTTCTATCGATGGAAACAACTTTTGCCTCCAACCATCCGAATTGTCTATAATTAAAGGCATCTACACTAATTTTTTGGGATTGTCCGGGATGGATAAGCCCGATATCCTGAGGTTTTACGAAGCATTCGATGATGAGAGAATCATTGGGAGAAAGTTTTGCGATTTCCATTCCGGAGGAAATATAATTTCCGGCTTGAATACCTTGGTATTGGATGATGGTTCCAGAAATTGGGGCATAGATTTTCAAGCTTTTTTTATCAATTTTAATTTTTTCTATAGCATTACGGATCGTTTTTTCTTTTTCGATTTCTTTTTGAGATTGGAAGGCCCATTCTCTTTTTTTATTTTGAACAAAAGCTAGGAGGGTTTCTTGGCTTTGAATGAGTTCAAATTCGGCTTTTTCCCATTCTGCTTGGGCAATTACTCGTTCTTTGAAAAGTTTATTTTGCCTATCATAAATTTTCTGATTTGCCAAGACCTTTGATTCTAATTCTTTTTTTTGCAGGTTGAAATGGTGGAAATCTTGAAGATATTCTGGGCTAATGATAATTGGGTTAGAGGCAAACATCAATTCATGTAAATCCTGTTGAAAATTGAGGCATTGGGAGAGAAGTTCTTCTTGGATTTGACTTTGATTTTCTAGGGCTTCTGATTCTAATTCGATTAATAAATCTCCTTTATTAATTACTTGATTGTTTTCTAAATGAATGAATTTTATTTTCCCCGAATTTAAGGTGAAGATGGGGGTGTTTTCATTTAATGGGCGAACAATTCCTTTTGCCTGACTACTTATTTCTATTTGAACATAAGGTAAGGAGAATAAAAAGAAAGATGTAGCAAAGAATAAAAGCCACCAAATGGAAGGGCCTTTTATTTTATTTTTGAAATATAGATTTTCGATGGAATAGCGTATCAACTCCTCTTGCTTCATGGCTCGGTATTTTTAGTAAAATTAAGGGTAATAT
>CAZVFE010000156.1:0-2718 GCA_964626405.1 uncultured Cytophagales bacterium
TTTAAATGCTCAGTCAAATGATTGATTCTGTAGGTGAACAACGCAATTTGCGATTCAGCAGAACCAGTATCGATTTTAGACTTAGCTTTTCCTTTTGATTGAAAGATTTCCTCTTTCTTTTCGCTTGTCAAATACATCTTTTACCAGTTAAATTGTGAACGAATTATTTTTAAACCACAAAATTACGGAAAATATTGGGAAAATCCTATTGTTTAACGTATTTATTTTTAATTCTTTGAATCAAATTTTCCCAACGAATTTTATAGGCCTCCCATTCAAACATACGCGAATCTTTAATGGATATTCTTGTAAAATATATCCCAATTAATCCAAGAATAAAATTCGCTAACCAAGAGCCTGCCCAGACAAAAATTTTCCCTTCTCTAGCCATCTTCTCTCCCTGGGTATTTAAAACATATAATAATATGAAAAATGAAACGGCTACAACGATGGGTACCCCAAAACCTCCTTTTTTGATAATGGATCCCAAGGGCGCCCCAATTAATAGCATGATGATTAAGGAAATGGCATTGGTATATTTTCTATGCCATTCAATTAAGGTTTTTCTCCAACCAAGTGCATAATTATTATAAACCAAGCTATTAGTCTGGGTAAGAGAAATGATATTATTTGCTTCTTGGTCTAATAAACTATTGGTTGTTTTAAAATCCTCTAGCCAATTTTTATATTTTGTTTTAAATTCTTTCTCAGCCCAAGGGTAAAATTTTCTGGAAGAATCATTGTTTACCTCCTTATTAAATAAGAGATAAAAGGCCTTAGATGATTTAATAAAGCCTCTTTGTGAAGCCAATAATCCCTTTTTTAAAGAATCTGCATCCAGGGCTAATTGGTCATTTTGCTTCATCATTTCATAGCCAGAAAACTGCGTTTCTGAAGTCTTTTTCATATCGAAAGCATCCAAAGACATCACTACTTTGGAACGTTTAAACTCATGCACGGCATAATCTGATTTATCAAATCCTTTACCCCTATCAGCATCATCCAGATAGTCTTTTCCATTAAATAATTCAAATACCAAGTACGATTTATTATTGATCGTATACATTTCAGCGCTATCGGCTATGGTCACATGGCGGTTCCCATCACTCTGCGTATGATCGTAGATAATGATATTTTTTAAGGTCTTATTATCAGGAAATTTTTCGGTTACCTTTATCGAATAGCCCGGTAAATCCGTATAAAATTGCCCTTCCTTGATATTTAAGGTCGATTTTGTGGTTTTGATATCATATAGTAAAGACCAACCTTTTAAATTAGCCCAAGGCAGGGCTACATTCCCAAACCAATACATGAAAATTACCAAAAAACTTGACAAAATAATAATGGGACGAAAAACACGTAGGATTGAAATACCTGCACTTTTTATGGCGGTTAATTCAAAATTTTCTCCCAATCTACCAAAGGTCATAAGGGAAGAAATTAGCATCGCCAAGGGAACAGCCAAAGGAAAGGTAATGAGGGAGAAATAAAAGAATAATTGGGCATAAACCCAAGACCCTAGATCTTTACCAAATAAGTCTGCAAAATAGAACAAGACTAATCTGAGTAAAAAAATAAAGATAACAATCAATAAAACTAGAATAAATGGGCCAATAAATGCCTTTAATACTAATTTATCAAGTTTCTTGAGCATGTGTCAACAGACTAATTTTTCTTTTAATTTACTTACTAGAAAATCCCAAAGTTCTTTTGCTTCATTTTCATTTTCGAAATTTGAAGCTCCATCTTTAATAATTAAATAAGTGGAATTAGATAATTCGGAAACTTCTAAATCTAATTCGATAATTCCATTGTTTTCAGAATTTTCAAATTCAAATTTAGCAAATTTATTTAATCTTGTGCTAAGCAAACGGGCAGGATGATCCTCATCATCCCAAATAAAATTAAAATTATTTTGATCAACCACATTTACTTTATCTGCAAACCATTCTTCCAAGCCAGATGCTGTGCATATATAAGGATATAATACTTTGGCAGTGGTTCGGAGCTCATATTCCAATATGTAGTTATATGCTTCCATGTCTGCAATTTAACCCAAGTTTACTAATATCCAACAGGTTTTTTGATTTTTAAATTATTTTATAAATACTTTATTATAATTTTGTAACTATATGAAGCAAACGGATAGACCCAATTTTGACGATATTTTCATGCAATTGGCGGAGAATTTAGCTCTTCGCTCTCATTGTACCAAGGCTCAGGTAGGAGCAGTTCTTACAAAAGATACCCGAATTATTTCCATTGGATATAATGGTCCACCCTCTGGTACCCATAATTGCGACGAAGAATTTGGACCTGAAGGTTGTCCACGCGATTCCAAAGGTTCTTGTTCCCTTGCCTTACATGCAGAACAAAATGCCATATTATTTGCCTCTAAAAATGGTGCAGATGTGGAAGGCGCAACAATTTATGTGACCCTCTCCCCTTGCATTGCCTGTGCAAGAGTAATTTATACCATGAAGATTAAACGAGTAGTTTATTTAAAGTCTTATGCCGAATATAAAAAAATCCCTTCTGATGAAGGAGTAGATTTTTTAAGAAAATTTGGCGTAGAGGTTGAAAAGTATTGTTAATCTAATTTTGTTTATATAAATTTGCACTCTCATTTCGGCGGGGTAGCTCAGATGGTTAGAGCGTTGGATTCATAACCCAAAGGTCGGCAGTTCGATTCTGCTCCCCGCTACATCCCTTTTTTTT
>CAZVFE010000157.1:0-2704 GCA_964626405.1 uncultured Cytophagales bacterium
TGCTCCAATTTCATTCCCATTTCTTTACCGTGCATTTTATCCGGAACAATTGGGTGATATAAAGCAATTTCAACACATTTTGGATTTAAAGCTTGAATGGTTTCATGACGAATATCAAATTCCATTTCACCTTTAACTTCCATATATTCTTCCTCCGAAATACCATTTCGGTCTTCTTGATTTTTAAATTTCACTAAATGAGAAACATCCGTACCACCTAATATTCCTCCTTCCCAAGAAACAACAGTACCCCCATAATTCCAATCGAAACCAGAAATAGTAAAGTGCATTTTGTTTACCTCTTGAACTTGTTTTAAATCTTGACCTAAATATAAACCAGAATCCGTTTTCCATTCAGAACTTTCGCCTGCAATTTTTACATCTTGAATTTGATCCCCCCTATAAAATATCTGAACTTGGTTTACAGTATTTGGATATAAAATACTTGCCTCTAAAGTATCCATCTGATAGACAATCTGGGTATCTAAAACCAGATTTTCCTGACCAAAACGGGCAATTAAATTTTCCTTTGTACCACAGTTTAAAACCTCATTTAAGCTTTTATCCGGGATAATACTTGTTTGTTCTTGATTTTCTTTTGAAGTACAGGAACCTAATAAAAATAAGGCCCCTAAAATGAATGATTTACCTATAATTTGCATTTGATTGAATAATTTATTGAGACAAATTTACAAAAAAAAAAGATTTTATTTAAATTCCCTTTAAGAAGTCTAGACCTATTAAATGAATCCAAAAAAACTAAACCAATTATTATTAAAATTTCAAAATCTAAAAATTGCAGTTATCGGCGATTTTGCATTGGATTTTTATTACGACCTTCAGAAGGATTCTAACGAATTATCCTTGGAAACTCAAGAAATTGTCTACTTTGGAAGAAAACCAAGAATTAGTCTTGGAGCAGCAGGAAATTTATCCAAAAATCTAAGAAACCTGGGGGTAAAAGTAGATTGTTTTGGCATGAAGGGTGATGATATTTTTGGTAGAGAATTGGATTTTCAACTAGAAAAAATAGGCCTGGGAAATTTCCTAAAAAAGGAAGCATTAATCGATACGACTGTTTATACCAAACCATTAATCAAAGAAAAAGAATCGAATCGAATAGATTTTGGAACGAATAATTTCCAATTAAAGGAATTTAAAAAACGTATTTTAGATGAATTAATATCTCGTCAGGAGGATTATGATTTCATTCTCTTAAATGAACAAATAAATCAGCCATTTCTTGGATTAGAAGAAATAATATATTTGGAAAAAAACCTGAATCCTAAAAAAGTAATGGGTGATTTTCGTAAAAATGGGAAATGGGTAAATCGCTTTTCCCTAAAATTAAATCTAGAGGAATTTAATAGATTAAAAAATAACCATTTAACTGATGAAAATATCTCAAAAATAAAAACAGGCTTAGAGCATTTTATTGAAGGAAGAGATAAATTTCTATTGTTAACTCTTGGAAAAAGAGGAATTATTTTTAAAAATTCTCAGGAAATTTACCATGAAGAAGGAATACAAACAGAAAAGGAAATTGATATTGTAGGTGCTGGAGACATGGTTTTTGCAAGTTTTGCAGCATCAATGGCTGCAGGTTCTGATCCGCAGGATGCCATAATTTTGGCAAATATGGCTGCCTATATTTCAATTCACCAAATTAATTCAACAGGCAATGTTTTTCCAAAAGATATTATATCTTTAAATAATAATCTAAACCTATGAATCTAGAAAAACTCCATTCATTAAAAAATGAATTAAAGGATTATGCCGAAAATTCCTTGCTTCCTTTTTGGGCAAATAATTGTAAAGATTCTAATTATGGGGGCTATAATTCACATTTTGATGAATTCGGGAAAGATCCTGGCACAGATGAAAAATCCTTAATTGCCCAATCACGTTTAGTATTTACCTTTTCCCAAGCCTATAGAAAAGGTTTTGGTGGAAAAGTGATGAAAGAATTGGCAGAACATGGGGTAAATTTCCTCCTAGAAAAAATGTGGGACCGCGACCATGGCGGATTCTATTGGCTCCTAGATAGAAAAAATAATATCCTAAACGCCCAAAAAATCGGATATGGACATAGTTTTTGTATTTATTCTTTGAGCGAATATTATTTGGCAACAGGAGATCAAAGAGGTTTAGAATATGCTGAAAAAGTATTCGATCTATTGCAAAAATATGCTGTTGATACGAATTATGGTGGTTACTGGGAATTTTTCAATGAAAAATGGGAATTAATGGGGCCCGGTTCTGCTGGAGGCGATAGAAAAACCTTGGATGTTCACATGCACCTAATGGAAGCATTTACAACCCTTTATGAGGCCAGTGGAAAGGAAATTCATCGAAGAAAATTAAAAGAATCCATCGATATTCTGATACAAAAAATCATGCATCCCCAATATGGAACGGGTATACCGCAATTTTGGAGAGATTGGAAAGTAGCTCCTCAAATAAAATTTGATGTAGTTTGGGGCTGGGATCGTTTTAATCCGGATGGACAAAAAAATGATGCTACCGATAATACTTCTTACGGACATAATGCAGAATTCGGTTGGTTATTACGAAGGGCAATTGAAATTGGAAAATTCGACCTAAAAGAATACCAAGACAATATCCTAAAGGCTTATGAACATACCTATAATTTTGGAATCGACTGGGAATATGGAGGAGTTTTTGTGGAGGGTTCTCATTCTGG
>CAZVFE010000158.1:0-2684 GCA_964626405.1 uncultured Cytophagales bacterium
ATTTGTTCGGATTTTAAAACCAAAGATTTTTCTTGAGAATTTTCAACCATAAAACCTATTGGACTAATATCTAAATGGGTTTTTATTGAATCAAAATCTTTTTGACTTATTGTAAAAATAAGTTCATAATCCTCCCCTCCGTTTAAAGCTGCAGTAATTGGACTAAAATTTAAATCAGTGGCTGCCAAATAGGTTGCATCTTCGATTGGAAGATTTTTTTCAAATATTCGTACTCCTAAATTATTTGCATTACTTAAATGAATTAGATCAGAAGCTAAACCATCTGAACAATCTATCATAGAAGTTGGAACTATTTTTTTATCCTTCAGTTCATGAATAATATCTAATCTTGCCTTCGGCATGAGATGTCTCTCTACAACATAGGAAAACTGATCCATTTCAGGGTTAGAATTAGGATTAGCCTTAAACACTTCCTTCTCCCTTTCCAAAACCATAAGTCCCAATACTGCTGCACCCAAATCTCCTGTTACACAAATGATATCATTTGCCTTTGCACCAGATCTTTTTACAAGGTTTTTAGGATTATTCGCCCCGGTACAAGTTGTCGAAATTACTAAACCAGCAACTGAAGCTCGTATATCTCCTCCAACTAAATCTATCCCATAATCATCACATGCTGCTTGTATGCCTTCATACAATTCATCCACTGCCTCAACTGATATTCGATTACTAAGTCCGAGATTTACCAATAATTGTTTTGGGAAAGCATTCATTGCAGCAATATCTGAAACACTTGCTGAAACAATTTTATATCCTAAATGCTTTAAAGGGGTATAGGATAAATCAAAATCAATTCCTTCAGAAAATAGTTCTGAACTTATCACTATTGATTCTTCAAAATTAAGGATTGAAGCATCATCTCCAATCCCTAATATGGTTTCTTTATTTTTTACTAGAAATTTTTCTTGAATTCGTTTAATTAATCCAAATTCTCCTAACTCTCCAATTTCAGTTCTTTCACTCATTAATAAAAATTAAAAATCTTATTTAAGATCTAATTTAACAACTTTATTAGAAGCCTTAATATAGGCTGCCGTTGTTTCGATTGTCATGGTTGAACTTGTTTTTGTCGGTTTTGTCACAATTTTAAATGTAAGATTACCGTTCGTTCCACTAGGAGCACCATTAGAAGATGTTAGGCCTGTCAATAATAATTGTGATCCATCTGCACTCAAGGAATAAGAACCTGTAAAGGCATCTCCATTAAATTCGGTTAATTTAACCGACCCAGAAGTACTCAAATCCAATTTATATGCTGAATAACCAGATACCTCATTGGTTGATGCAGTCGATGAAAATTGAACTGTTCCATCCCAAGATGCATTGGAAACTGTCCAGGATTTTTTTACTAAATCAGCCAAGGTTGGCTCTGGTGTTACAGTTCCTCCTCCTCCTCCACTTCCTCCTGTTCCACCACCTCCGCAGCTAATCAATAGTGAGAAAGAAATAATAAACATAAATGATTTTAGAACCCTCATGATTTTATTTTTTAAATTAGAACATAAATATGTTTAATAATATTTAATTTAAAAAATAATTTTAAATTTATTATGTATGAATACATATACAAAATCCCAATTAGCCCTAAGAAATGGACAAGACAGACCAGAAATTTGGATAGCTTTTGAAGGGAATATTTACGATGTTGGGAATTCTCGCCTTTGGAAAAATGGGAAACATTATGAACATTGGGCTGGTCAGGACCTAACGGAAGAATTAAAAGATGCTCCACATACAGAAAAAGTATTTGAAAAATTTGATATCATTGGAAAACTAAGTGTATGATTTTAATAATTGAAAGTGGATCCACCAATACGAATTGGAGAATGGTGAAAGCCACGAACGAAAAACCTGTAGACTTTTATTCAGAAGGAATTAATCCTCATTATCAAAAGCTTCAAGAAATAGATCTTGCACAAATTGAAATAATCAGAAAAATTAAGGCTGAATTTTCACCAACAAAAATAGTTTATTTTGGTACTGGAATTAGCTCCGATGAAAAAAAAGATATCATTAAAAATTGGTTAACCAAACATTTTCCAAAATCAGAGATTAGGGTTGAAAATGATTTATTAGGTTCTGCAATTGCAAATCTTGGTAAAGATAAAGGGATAATTGCCATTCTCGGTACAGGTTCAAATTCTGGTTTTTTTAATGGAGAAATTATAGAATCTCAGATTCCTACCCTTGGTTTTTGGTTGGGAGATGAAGGTTCAGGTGGTCATTTAGGGAAACTTTTGATCATGGATTATTTTAAAAACCATCTTTCAACAGAATTAAAGGAAAAATTTGAAAATAGATTTGGGATAATAAGTAGAGAAATTATTTTGGAAAATGCTTATTCAAAACCTTTTCCGAATAGATGGTTTGGCAGTTTTTCAAAATTTTTATTTGATAATAGGAAAGATCCTCAATCCTATGCAATAATTAAAAAAAGTTTTCAAGCCTTTATAGATGAATATATTTTAAAATATCCAGAGGCGAAATCTCATAAAATTCATTTTATCGGTAGTATTGCTTTTTTCTTTTCAGATATATTAAAACAAGTTTTAAAAGAGAATAATTTACAAATTGGTATTATCAGCGAAAAAGCAATGCCAGGTTTAACCCTATTTTACAAGAAATTTTTATAATTTTGTAAAAAATCAACAAATGAATTCCGC
>CAZVFE010000159.1:0-2683 GCA_964626405.1 uncultured Cytophagales bacterium
ATTTTTCTTCTTTAGATGGAAGAATAAAATAAATTTAAACCTGATTTGAATACTAGATCTACTAATCCTACTAATAATGCAAAAATTAGAGATGCAATCAAAACTAAAACCGAACTTGATTGCAAGTCGGTTAATTTAGGCCAAGTTACATTGGTAGTTACTTCTACCCATGATTCTTTAAAAAATTCAATTAATTTGTTCATAAATCTACCTTAATTAAGGTTATTTTGCACGGACACAAGGATTCGAACCCTGACCAAAGGTTTTGGAGACCTCTATACTACCATTATACTATGTCCGTAAAATGGATTGCAAAGTTATTTAAAATTTTTTAAATATCTAAGCAATCCTCTTGAAATATGTTTACCATTGTGAATATTCTACTGGAATTAAGAATTTTCTTACGGTTCTTGAATGAGAATTCGCATACTCTTCCATTCCTAGGAGCTTTCTCCAATCAGGGTCAGAGCCAAAATTTTTCCAATTAGTATCTCTTTCTTCCATATTTTTGAATGAAATTAAGTAAGAAAGGCAGGGTGTATTCTCTCCTGCTAATACTTTTGAGAACATCGCTCTATGCAGTCCTGTATTTTTAAAAATATCCAATTCTTTATCATCAAACATTTTTACTTTTCTTCTTAGAGCATCTTCATTATAAGATTCATATGTTCTCCATTCATAAATTCTTGAAGCATCTTTTACAGGAATTTCATGGTGAGGGAATCCATTGAAGGCTTTAGAAAAATAGGTAGAAATTCTTTCGAAAAGTGGTTTAGATAAACCTACTTGCTCAAAATATGCTTTTGCTGCTTCTAAATATTGGGAGTCCTTTTCTAGGATGTCCTGATATTGGATATAGGCCTCTAAATTTTTAAAAGGGATTACCATAACCATTTCAGTAGGGTTTGGGTCTCCCATTACTTTGAATACTCCTACATGTTCTACACCCTGTCTATTTAAAGCTGGGATCAAGGCATTTGAAAAATATTCTTGAATGATTTTAGAATTTGCACCTTGTTTGAAATAGTAATTTCTTATTTCGTAATATTCTTGTGCAAAAGATTGAAAAGATAATAGGCAAGTAAATGCCAAGAATGCGATAATTTTTTTCATAATAGTATTGTTTAGAGAAAAAAAAAGAGCGGTGAACCGCTCTTTTTAAATATATCAAGGAATATTATTCAATGATTTCAGTTACCTGACCAGCACCTACTGTACGTCCTCCTTCACGGATCGCGAAACGAAGTCCTTTATCCATTGCTACTGCATTTAATAAAGTTACATCGATAGTTAAGTTATCACCTGGCATACACATCTCAACTCCAGCTGGTAACATGATTTCACCTGTTACGTCAGTTGTTCTGAAGTAGAACTGTGGACGGTATTTGTTGAAGAATGGAGTGTGACGACCACCTTCTTCTTTTGATAAGATATAAACCTCTGCTTTGAATTTAGTGTGAGGTTTTACTGAACCTGGCTTACAGATTACCATACCACGACGGATATCAGTTTTCTCAATACCACGTAATAATAAACCTACGTTATCTCCAGCCTCACCTCTATCTAAGATCTTACGGAACATCTCAACACCAGTCACAGTAGACTTTAAGTTTTCAGCACCCATACCTAAGATATCAACACCATCACCAGAGTTAATAACACCTGTTTCGATACGTCCTGTTGCTACAGTACCACGACCAGTAATAGAGAATACGTCTTCTACTGGCATTAAGAATGGCTTATCAACATCACGCTTTGGAAGTGGAATCCAAGAGTCAACTGCGTCCATTAATTTTTCAACAGTTTCTACCCACTTAGCTTCTCCGTTAAGAGCTCCAAGTGCAGATCCTTGGATTACTGGAATATTGTCTCCATCGAATTCGTAGAAAGATAATAATTCACGAATTTCCATTTCAACTAATTCTAATAATTCTGGATCATCTACCATATCCACCTTGTTCATGAAAACTACTAACTGAGGTACACCTACCTGGCGAGCCAAAAGGATGTGCTCACGAGTTTGTGGCATCGGACCATCAGTAGAAGCTACTACAAGAATAGCACCGTCCATCTGTGCAGCACCAGTAACCATGTTCTTTACATAGTCAGCGTGACCTGGACAGTCAACGTGTGCATAGTGACGATTTTCAGTTTGATATTCGATGTGTGCAGTGTTAATCGTGATTCCACGCTCTTTTTCTTCCGGAGCTGAGTCAATGGAAGAGAAATCTTTTTTCTCAGCCAAACCCTTGTTTGAAAGAACATTTGAAATCGCTGCAGTTAAAGTTGTCTTACCGTGGTCAACGTGGCCAATAGTACCAATGTTAACGTGCGGTTTGCTTCGGTCAAAATTCTCTTTTGCCATGATTAATCAGTTCTAATTATTAATAAAAAATTTAAAGTTCAAATCAAAGTGGATGAGCCTTTGAGCAGGATTGAACTGCCGACCTCTTCCTTACCAAGGAAGTGCTCTACCACTGAGCTACAAAGGCTTAAACCTTTATAAGAGCGGGAGACGGGGCTCGAACCCGCCACCTATAGCTTGGAAGGCTATCGCTCTACCAAATGAGCTACTCCCGCTAAAGTTTTAATTCGAATGGTGGGGACAGATGGATTCGAACCACCGAAGGCATAAGCCAGCAGATTTACAGTCTGCCCCATTTGGCCACTCTGGTATATCCCC
>CAZVFE010000160.1:0-2611 GCA_964626405.1 uncultured Cytophagales bacterium
CCCCAAATGAATGAATAATTCTGGGTTCCAGCACCAGAGTGGATCGACCAAGGCGGAGAAATAATTGCCTGGTGATTTTTTACCCAAATATGCTTAGTTTCTTGTGGTTCTCCCATTAAGTGTAAAACAGCTTGTCCGGGTTGAACATTGAAATATAAATAAGCTTCCATTCTTCTATCATGCGTATGTGCTGGCATGGTATTCCAAACAGAGCCAGGCTCTAATTCGGTTAATCCCATAACTAACTGACAAGATTGAAGTCCGTTTCCATGAATATATTTATAAATGGTACGGTTATTAGAGGTTTCTAAGGCTCCAATTTTAACAATTTCCACATCCTCCTTTTGTAAGGTGGAAGTAGGATATTCTGCATGGGCAGGTGCACTTAAAATATAAAATAATGCAGGATTCTTGCTGTCTTTCGAAGAGAATTTTACTGATTTTTTTCCTTTACCAATATAAATTGCTGATTTATTACCAACTAAATAAATTTTCCCATCCACTTCTACACTTCCTTCTCCACCAATATTAATTGCTCCTAATTCTCTTCTTTCAAGAAAATATTCTGCTCGTAATTTTTCTGGATTGGGTAATTCTATAGAACCTAATATTGGCATAGCCCCGCCAATAATCATTCTATCATAAATAGTATAAGTAAGATGTATATTGTTGGGAGAAAATATTTTTTCAATTAAATAATGTTGTCTTAAAGATTCATTATCAAAGTTTCTTGCCTCTCTTGAGCTTGCCTCTAAACGTAATTCCATTTTATAAATTCTTTTTATTTATAAGGTTTAATTATTCAATTTCTACTCTTTACCTTTTATCTTTACAAGAAAAAATGAAGGATCTGAGACATTTCTTGGTTTCAAATAATTTTGAAAAAATCGTTTCAAATAATTCATTTGACTTGTTTTATAATGCTGATTTTAATACTGAATACCTAATCTTCAATAAGGTTTCTTCGAAATTGATTGATTTCCAATTTATTATAAAATTAAGAGATGATATTCTTCAATCAAGAAATTCAGGTCTTAAAAAGTTTATTATTTGGGAAGATATTTATTTTAGAAATCCTGAACTTATCGAATCAACAATTTTATTAAGATTAGGTAAATCTAAGAAAATTCATGCTCGCGATCTTCAAATAATTCGCATAAATCCTGATTTTGCCAAGGAATTTATGGTAAAATATCATATTTTAGGCTTCACTCCAGGAAAAGATTATTTAGCATTGGCTTTTCCTGATCATAGAAAATATCGTTATGAGGGTCCAATTTATCAATATGAGGATTTTTGGGTAGTGGGATTGGCAATTTTTGGTAAAACAATGAAGCTGAAAGATTCCAATTTATTGGGAAAGAATTCCCAAGAATTAATCCGTTTTGCAACAGTTTCGAATTACCATATAGTAGGAGGGTGGTCAAAATTATTGGAATTTCAAATTAAACAAAAAGAATTAAATGATATTATGACTTATGTCGATATTGAATGGAATGATGCGTCTGGTATAAGGTATCTTGGATTTAAATTGGATCAACTTACAAAACCCTTATATTTTGAAATGGTGGATAACCAGAGAAGAAAAATAGAAAGTTTAAATCATGCAGATTTTTTTAATTTAGGGAATTATAAATTACGCTTGAATGTCTAAAATTTTGGTAATTCTTGGTCCGACGGCCTCCGGAAAAACACGTTTAGCTGTTCAGTTAGCCCATAAATTAAATGGTGAAGTAGTTTCTGTAGATTCTAGACAGGTTTATCGTGGTTTGGATATAGGAACAGGAAAAGATTTAAAGGAATATCAAATTGAAGGTAAAGCTATTCCGGTTCATTTAATAGATATAATTGATATTGGAGAGAAATTTTCGGTTGCCCATTTTCAATATAAAGCCCTTTCTGCCATAAAGGAAATACTTCAAAAAGGAAAATTACCGATTTTATGCGGAGGAACTGGCCTATACCTTCAATCTATTCTTAAGAAATATCAATTTTCTCATTTGCCCGATTTTTTAGATAAACCTTTGGATTATGATTTAGATTTTCATGTTTTTGGTTTAAATCCTGCACTAGATAAAAGAAGAGAAAATTGTAGAATTAGACTATTGGATCGAATTGAGAATCAAGGTTTGATTGAAGAATCAGAAAATTTATTAAAAAATGGGGTTTCAAATGATGAATTAGAATGGTTGGGATTGGAGTATAAATGGTTAAGCTTTTATTTAAAAGGAGAAATAACAAAGCAAAGATTCATAGAAGGACTTACCATTGCCATTCAACAATTTGCTAAAAGGCAAATGACATTTTTCCGCAAAATGGAAAAGGATGGGATTATAATTCATTGGATTCCAGAAGATTTAAATCAATCTGATAAGCTTAATTTTATTTTAAACTCCTTTAATATTGATTGATAAAAATATATTTTGAAAAAATTTTATTTGAAATCGAAATATTTTACTAATTTTGCATCACCAAAGTAAAAAGAGGGTTGTCAGAGTGGTCGATTGAGGCAGTCTTGAAAACTGTTGACTGTAACAGGTCCGGGGGTTCGAATCCCTCACCCTCTGCAAAAGGAGAATCATCAAGATTCTCCTTTTTTTTTGGCCTAGGA
>CAZVFE010000161.1:0-2582 GCA_964626405.1 uncultured Cytophagales bacterium
GGTGCATACGGACTCAATAATAGCAATAAATCCTTCAAGATTGATTTTGAAGTAGTTTTTTGAGTGGATAATTCATTCACGCAAATCATCAAAGTGGATACCACTGTATTGAATGAATATTTCTCTAAATCTTCTTCCACTTTTTTGATCGTCGCATGCAAAGTCTTTAATTGCTCTGCTGTTGGCTCAGAATCCGTAACCTTTAATTTCTGTGTTTGATCATCATAAAATAATCTCCAAACTTTTTTCAAGAAATTAAAAGATCCTGAAATAGAATTGGTATTCCATGGTTTAAACTGTTCCAATGGTCCCAAGAACATTTCATAAACCCGTAAGGTATCTGCCCCATATTTATCCACTAAATCATCGGGATTCACCACATTGAATTTAGATTTAGACATTTTTTCAATTTCCCAACCACAAATATATTTCCCATTCTCTAAAATAAATTCTGCATCTTCCGGCACATCCGTTCTCGATTTTTTAAAGGCTTCTATATCTAGAATATCATTTTCAACAATATTAACATCCACATGCAAGGCTGCCACATCATAATCTTTTTTCAGTCCTGCCGAAACGAAAGTAACTTTTTCGGAATCCTTTAATCGATAAACAAAATTGGATCGACCTTGAATCATCCCTTGATTAATCAATTTCTTGGCAAATTCTTCCTGCTCAACATATCCTAAATCCTTCAAGAATTTATTCCAAAAACGAGAATACAATAAATGTCCTGTTGCATGTTCAGAGCCTCCGATATATAAATCTACACCCTTCCAATAATTGATTGCCTCTTTGCTTGCAAATTCATGGGCATTTTTAGCATCCATATAACGATACCAATACCAGGAAGAACCGGCCCATCCAGGCATGGTAGACCATTCGTAATCAAATTCTCCTTTATATTTCCAATCTGCAGCGGCTCTACCTAATGGTGGCTCGCCTGTTTCAGTTGGCAAATACTTATCAATTTTTGGTAATTCTAAAGGTAAATCTTGTTGATCTATCAAATAAGGCAATAATTTTCCTTTTGAATTTTTCTTGAAATAAACTGGAACAGGTTCTCCCCAATATCTTTGTCTTGAGAAAACTGCATTCCGCATTCTATATTGAACTTTCGCCTTACCTATCCCCTTTTCCTCTAAGAATTGAATCAAAGTTTGAGTTGCCTCCTTATATTCCATTCCATTAATCATTCCTGAATTAATGTATTTTCCTTCCTTGGTATTATCTGCTTGTTGATCAATTTCCTTTTGAGAATCCAAGATTGGAAGAATTGGAAGATTGAAATGAGTAGCAAAATTCCAGTCTCTTTGATCCCCAGAAGGTACACCCATTACTGCACCAGTTCCATAACCCGCTAATACATAATCTGCCAAATAAATAGGCACTTTTTCATTATTAAAAGGGTTGATCACATAAGAACCAGTAAATACCCCAGAAACCGTTTTCACCTCGGATAAACGGTCTAATTCTGAACGAGATTTCGTCCATTTAATATAATCTTCTACAGCCGATTTTTGATCTGCAGTGGTTAAATCCAATGCCCATTCATGCTCAGGAGCCAAAACCATGAAGGAAACTCCATAGATTGTATCCACACGCGTAGTAAATACTTTAATTTTCTTTCCTTGAAGTGCCTCAACAGGCTGATCAATATCAAATTCTACATCCGCCCCGATAGATTTTCCAATCCAATTTCTTTGTTGTTCTTTTAAGGAATCAACCCAATCTACTGTATCTAGGCCTTTTAAAAGTCGGTCTGCATAGGCAGTGATGCGCATAGACCACTGACGCATTTTTTTCTGTTCAACCGGATAACCTCCTCTTTCCGAAACACCATCTTTTACTTCGTCATTGGCAAGAACGGTGCCTAAAGCCGGACACCAATTCACCACGGAATCGTCAAGATAAGCTAAACGAAAATTCAATAAATATTCATATTGTTCTTCTTCAGAATAAGAATTCCAGGTATCGGCAGAAATTCTTTCTAAATCTTCCTCGCAATTGGCTTTTAAACCAATTGAACCTTTTTCATTTAGGATTGAAATTAAGGAATCAATCGGTTCTGCCTTATCTGATTCCATATTATACCAGGAATTGAATAATTGCATGAAAATCCATTGCGTCCATTTATAATAATCCGGATTGGAAGTACGAACTTCACGATCCCAATCAAATGAAAAACCAATATTTTTTAATTGGGAAATATATTTTTGAATATTTTGTTCTGTAGTAATAGCAGGGTGCTGACCGGTTTGAATAGCATATTGTTCAGCAGGTAAGCCAAAAGAATCAAATCCCATGGGATGCAAAACTTCAAAACCTTTTAAACGCTTATACCGCGCCATGATATCTGAGGCAATATAGCCAAGGGGATGTCCCACGTGCAACCCTGCCCCTGAAGGATAAGGAAACATGTCTAAAACATAATATTTTGGTTTGTTGGGATTAATCTTTGCTGCAAATACTTTCTGTTCTTCCCAATGTGCTTGCCACTTCTTTTCTATCTCTCTAAATCGATACTCAGTTATCATACTTTATTTTTAAAGTGCAAAAATAAGGAAAAGATTTGAGAATAG
>CAZVFE010000162.1:0-2574 GCA_964626405.1 uncultured Cytophagales bacterium
GGAATTGAATTCACCCAAGGAATAGAAACCCCCAATGAATTTATCTTATTAATTCAATGGGAAACTTTAGAAGACCATACAATCGGATTTAGAGAATCCGAATTATTTGTAAAATGGAGAGCAATTATTGGTCCGTTTTTTAAAGAAGCACCAGTAGTTTTTCATTATAACCCCTTTAATAATTCTTTATGAAAAATTTAAGTATTTTAATCGTAGGAGGAGGAATTAGCGGACAATGCCTGGCCATTGGTTTAAAAGAACGCGGACACCAGGTGGACATGGTTGAATTACAAAAAAAATACGATGTTTATGGCGTCGGTATTATTCAACAAGCCAATGCCTTACGCGCCCTAGATTTCTTCGGAATTGCCGATGAAACCATGAAAAGAGGATATCCTTATGGTTTGGTAAAACTTTGTCTGCCTTTCGGTAAAGAAATCGGAGAGGCGGGGACTCCTCCGATCGGACGATTTCCTTCCCATAATGGTATTTCAAGAAGAATTTTACACGAAATTCTAAACGAAAAAGCCGTGGCAGTTGGCACGAATATCCTTATGGATACCACCATCCAAGAATTAAATCAAATGGAAAATGGGGTAGACGTACTGCTTACCAACGGTACAAAAAAACATTATGACCTAGTGATTGGTGCAGATGGTGTAAATTCCAAGGTTCGAAAAATGACCTTTGGCGATTTTAAACCAGAATATGTAGGACTTTCCGTTTGGAGATATTCCTTCCCTCGTCCGAAGGCACTGGAAACTGGGATGATATTTTTCGGTCAAAAATCCAAGGTAGGATTGATTCCGATGACAGAAGAGACCATGTATATGTTTGTGGTGAGTACTGAAGGGGAAGATCCTAGTTTAAAGGAAGAACAATTGGTACCGATGTTACAGAATTATTTAAGAGAATATCCGATTGAACTAATTCAATCTTTAATTCCCCAAATAACTGATGCAAAATTAGTGAATTATCGTCCTTTAGAAACCTTAAAAATACCAGGAAACTGGCATAAGGGGGATATTATTATTTTAGGAGATGCCGCACATGCCACGATACCACAATTGGGATCTGGGGCAGCCTTGGCCATTGAGGATGCTGTTGTTTTGACGGAAGAAATTGAAAATTCTTCAACCGTACAAGAGGCATTCAAGAGATTTATGGAAAGGAGATTGGGAAGATGCAATATGGTGGTAGAAGCATCTGAAACCCTGGGAAAATGGGAATTGATGCAATTTAAAGGGGAAGAATTACCAGCAGATGCCAATCCTGGAAAATTAATGGGAATGACAGCCGGAGCCTTAACCGCTCCGATTTAAAAGATGAAGGAGAATAAAAATATTACCACACTTACTAATGAAGAGGAATTATTTAAATTCCACGTGGGAAATATTTCTTTAGATTTTCCATTTAAGCATTTATCCGAAAATTTTCATATCAATCGGATCGAAGAAGTTTTGTCTGTCATGCAATTCCCCATACCTCCTCATAGGAAGAAGGTCATTGATTTATTTATTGTAAGAAAGGGGCATTCGGAAAGAACGAAGGGATTAGTAAAATATCGGGTAAATGAACGACAGATATTTGTTTTGCCGCCATTTCAAATAACGGAACATCATTCAATTTCGGAGGATATTGAGGGGTTTTATCTTCATTTTTCACCTGAATTATTTGAAAAATACAAGCAGGATTTCGCCTTGAACAAATTTGAGATTTTGGATTTTTTTATAAATCCGGTGATTGATTTCAATGAGGAATCTTTTAATCGAATAAATGTTTTATGTGAACATTTAATGACGATTTACCATTCGAATTCATTTGATGAGGAGGAAGCGGTTTACTATATTTTAATCATATTAAAAGAGATTTCGAAGCAGAAAATCCAGAAAATACCGGTTAAAACCATGGCGCACCAAATTGTGCAAACCTATTTAGAATTATTATCGAAGCATATTTATGAAATTAATAAGGTAACTGAATTTGCGGAAAAGTTGAATATTACTCCGAATCATTTGAATAAATGTTGCAAGCAAATTTTGGGAATATCGGCACAGGAGAAATTAAATGAGATGTTGATATTAGAAATTAAAACCTTGATCAATTATTCGAATTTATCATTGGCTGAAATTGGGGAAAAATTATTAAAACAAAATCCCAGTAATTTTAGTCGATTTTTTAAAAATAATACCGGACTTACCCCTTTTCAATATAAGAAAAACCTAGAACTATGAAAAATCAAAAATCGTATGAAAATTATGTTGTAGGGCTTATGGCTCTAATTTTCGGTTGTATTTTCTTTGACCGACTTGCCCTAAACTTTCTAATTCCATTTGTTAAAAAGGATTTGGATTTAAACAATACCCAAATTGGTTTATTGGCAGGAGGTTTGGCATTGGCATGGGCCTTGTCGAGTTATTTTACCACGGCCTTTGCAGAGAATAAAAATAAGAAACGCTTGGTCTTTTTTATTGGAATTGTGGTATTTTCCTTGGCCTCTTTTGGATCAGGATTAGCGATGAGTTTTGGGGTATTATTATTGGCGAGGGTGATTATGGGAATTGCGGAAGGACC
>CAZVFE010000163.1:0-2516 GCA_964626405.1 uncultured Cytophagales bacterium
TTTGCTCGTTAATTATTACGACAATCAAAAAGGCTGAACAATTAGTCAGAAAAATCCTAGGGGAGAGAGTCTATTCTTTGATCAAAGAATGGCTAGAATTTCTTTTTAAATTATATTTATTAGTAAAAAAATCGATACTGGATTATTTAGATCAGTATTTTGATAAAAATACCGCATATTATCGTCCAATTACGCGGATGTGGCGGATATTCTTTCGATTTTTGCTAGGCTGTTTGATTTATTTATTTCTAATTGAAACCAATTTTCTGTTTTTAACAGGAGAAATGCCGGGAATTTCGGAGCTTCAAAATCCGAAATTATCACAAGGTTCAGAAATTTATTCTTCGGACGGAGTTTTATTAGGGAAATTTTATGCAGAAAATCGTATTCCCGTAAAATCCTATAAAGATTTATCCCCCAATTTAGTAAATGCCCTGATTTCAACAGAGGATATTCGTTTTTATGAGCATTCTGGAATCGATTTAAAGGCCTGGGTGGGAGTTGCCATGGGTATTGCCACAGGAAGTGATCGGGGGGGAGGTTCTACCATTACCCAGCAATTAGCAAAGAATTTATTTCAGACAAGAGTAAAAAAAGGATTCTTTAAAACAGGAATCCTGGGTTATATTCCTTTCGTGAATAAATTAATTTATAAGTCCAAAGAATGGGTGACGGCCATCAAACTGGAAAGAAATTTTACAAAAGATGAGATTGTCCTTTGGTATTTTAATACCGTAGATTTTGGTTCGAATAATTTCGGAATAAAGGCCGCCGCACAACGGTATTTTAATACGAGTCCTGATAAAATCTCTGTGGAGGAAGCAGCGGTTTTGGTGGGACTTCAAAAGGCAACTTATACCTATAATCCGCGGAGATACGTGGATAAACCGTTAAAAGAAAATAAATCTTGGCAGAGGAGGAATGTGGTTTTGGCCAATATGGTGAAATATGGTTATTTACCTGAAGAGGATTTTGCCAAATTGGCGATGTCTCCAATTGAATTAAAGAATTACGTTGAGGAGGAGACAGAAAAAGACGATGATTATTATAAAACTGCTATTTCAAAATATATTGAAAAATGGGCAAATGAAAATGATATCGAAATAGATTTATATCGAGATGGATTAAAAATTATTACCACAATCGATTCTCGAATGCAGGGATATGCCAAAGAGGCGCTTCGATCTTCGATGAAAAATACGCAGAGAACATTTGATACGCATTTATTTGGTTCAGAACCTTGGGTAGATGAAAATCGACAGGTGATTCCAGGTTTTATTGATACTTTGGCAAAAAGAAGTACGCGATTCAAGGAAATGCAGGCCCATTATAAAAATTTAGATTCTACTTGGTACCATTTTAAAAATGATAAGCACGAATTTATGGCTTATTCTCGGAATGAAAGGGGATATGAGAAGGTCAATATGAGTCCTTATGATTCTTTGGATTATTATAAGCGATTTTTACATGCGGGGATGATGACGATGGATCCGGTAACCGGACAAATTAAGGCTTGGGTAGGGGGATTGAATTATGAATTTTTCAAATATGACCATGTAAATCAGGCTAAAAGGCAGCCGGGGTCAACATTTAAGCCATTTGTTTATTTGGCAGCATTGGATGGACCAAGAAATTTGGATCCATGTTTTATGATGAAGGATCAATATTTTGAGGTTGAAGTGGAAGAAAATGGGGAGAAGAAAATTTGGGCACCGCATAATGCAGATTTTAATTTTTCGAACAGGGAGATGCCGATTAAACGTGGATTGGTAAAATCTCTGAATTCTATAACTGCTCAATTGACGATGTTGGTTAAGCCTGATACGGTAAAATATTATGCTGAGAGAATGGGGATAAAATCGCCATTAAAGGCCGTTCCGAGTATAGGTTTAGGAGCATTTGATGTTGATTTACAGGAAATGGTAGCATCTTATTCCCCATTTGTAAATGAGGGAGTCTATGTGGAACCATTATTAATCATGGAAATAAAGGATAGGAATGGCAAGACAGTTCATAGTTTTGATGTGGAATCAAAGAGGGTAATAAAGAAGGAATCTGCCTTATTAATGCGAAATATGTTGGAGGGGGTAATCTACGAGGGAGGAACAGGTTCGGCATTATTATGGGGTGAGGGAGAAGCCTTATTGCCTAAAAAGGACCGTTATTCTCCTGCTTATGCAGGAAAGACCGGAACAAGCTCGAATCATTCGGATGGATGGTTTATTGGGATGAGTCATAGATTAATAACGGGAGTTTGGGTAGGGGGAGAGGAGCGCGCAGTTCATTTCCGATCAGGTGAATATGGGGAGGGGTCAAAAACTGCCTTGCCGATATACCGCAAATTCATGTTGAAGGTAGTTAAAGACCCCAATTTAGAGGAATATCGTCCGATTCCTTTCCCGAAATTTGATTTCGAGGAAGTAAATAAAGACTTCAATTGCAATTATTTCTTTGTACCACCTGTAGATACTAGTTTAGTAGATAGCAGTTTGGTAGTCCCGGTGGATAGTTTGGTG
>CAZVFE010000164.1:0-2477 GCA_964626405.1 uncultured Cytophagales bacterium
GGAGATGTAGAATTTTATGAATTAATTAAGTCGATTATAATAGAGGAAAAAAGACGTGGAAATGTCTTTATACCAATGAGGCCAGATCATGGATTGAGAATACTGGACGACTTTAATAAAAAGAGTTATCCTGGGTATTCAGCAATTGGAAGATTAAAAGCATTGGCTGAAATAAGGGGACTTGAATATGCTGTTAAAACCTATTTAAAATGAAAAAAATAATTCTATTTTTAAGTTTGACATTTCTTTTTTTTAATTTAAAAGCAGATGATGGCTATAGTCTTTGGTTAAAATTCACTCCTATAGAAAATCCTGAAAAATATAGTCAATATTGTCAATCAATAGGGAGTAATTGGCCAGAAAGTCCGATTATATTAACTGCTCAAAAGGAATTATCTTCTGGCCTTAATGGGATGTTGGGTAAATTACCAAAGATCCAAAAAACTGGCTCAAGTATTTTATTCGATATTGATAAAAACATCCGACAGGATGGCTTCAATATTATTGAAAAAGAAGGAAGAATCATAATTTCTTCTTCAAATGAAAAGGGAATTTTATATGGAAGTTTTGAATTATTGAAACAAATCAAATTAGGGAAAGAATTAGCAAAATTAAATCTAAAATCAGAGCCAAAAATTAAATTTCGAATGTTGAACCATTGGGACAATGTTTTAGGAACCATTGAGCGAGGATATGCTGGATCTTCTTTATGGAAATGGTATGAATTACCAGAAAATAAGGATATACGCTATACGGATTATGCTAGGGCGAATGCATCTATTGGAATAAATGCAGTCTCTGTTAATAATGTTAATGCTTCAGCTAGATTTTTAACGAAGGAATATTTAGAAAAAGTGGCTGCATTGGCGGACGTATTTAGACCATATGGCATACAGGTTTTTTTATCAATTAATTTTGCTTCCCCAAAAATTTTAGGAAAATTAAAAACTTCTGACCCATTAGATCCACAGGTCAAGGCTTGGTGGGAGCAAAAGGCCAAAGAGGTTTACGAACATATACCTGATTTTGGGGGATTTTTAGTAAAGGCAAATTCGGAGGGAGAACCGGGGCCACAGGAATATGGAAGAACTCATGCGGATGGTGCTAATATGCTTGCGAAGGCAGTTGAACCATTTGGAGGAATTGTAATTTGGAGGGCATTTGTTTATAGTCCTGATCCGAATGGGGATCGGTTTAAACAAGCCTATGATGAATTCAAACCTTTAGATGGAGAGTTTAAAAAGAATGTTATTGTTCAAGTAAAAAATGGCCCGATTGATTTTCAATCGAGGGAACCATTTTCCCCTTTATTTGGCGCAATGAATCATACACCTTTGGCTATGGAATTCCAGATAACTCAAGAATATTTGGGTTTTACTACAAATATAGTTTATCAACCAAATGTTTATAAAGAAGTATTAGAGGCGGACACTTATCAAAAAGGGAAAGGATCAACAGTTGGAAAGGTGATTGATGGAAGCATAGGAAATTATGAATTAACCATGATGGCTGGAGTGGCAAACACGGGTTCTGATAGGAATTGGACAGGCCATTTAATGTCTCAGGTAAATTGGTTTGGATATGGAAAATTAGCATGGGATCATACCATTTCTGAAGAGGAAATTGCAAGGGAATGGATTGGTTTGACCTTTAATCAGAAAAATAATGTAGTGGAAACGATGGAAGATATCTTGCTTCGATCAAGGCAAATATATGTGAATTTTACTACGCCATTGGGATTGCATCATATTATGGGACAGGGCATCCATTTTGGACCGGAGCCGTGGTTGGAAAGAAGTGCAAGACCGGATTGGACATCCATATATTATCATCGAGCGGATGAAAACGGTTTAGGATTCAATCGTTTGGAGGATGGGTCCCAGGCAATTTTGCAGTATCATCCAGAGGTACAAAAAGAATTTTCAGATCCAGCAAAAATGGATTTAAATTATTTATTATGGTTTCATCATATTGGATGGAATCAAGAATTACGTACAGGAAGAACCTTATGGGATGAATTATGCTACCGTTATTTCAAGGGAGTTGATGAGGTAAAGGGTCTTCAAGAAAAATGGAATAGTTTAGAAGGAATGATTGATCACGAAATGTTTGAAGATGTAAAGGGAAGGTTGGCAGTGCAACACAGGGAGGCAAAAAATTGGAGGGATGCATGTTTATTATATTTTCAGACATTCTCTAAACAAGAAATAAAATACGGTAAAATAGAGAGGAATTTAGAGGAAATGAAGGAATTAGTTAGAATTTATCAATTACGTTAAGATGAAAGAATTTAGTCTAGATAATAAAGTAGCTTTAATTACTGGAGGAGGCACTGGAATAGGATTAGAAATTGCAAAATGCATGGTGGAATCTGGGGCGAAAGTAATCATTACTGGGAGGAGGATTGAAAAATTAGAGGAAGCGATAAAATATTTGGGAAATGGAGCGGAATATCGGGTTAATGATATATCTGACTT
>CAZVFE010000165.1:0-2399 GCA_964626405.1 uncultured Cytophagales bacterium
TTTTTTAAATAAAAGTACTATTAAGGAGAGGTTTTATGCCTCTCCTTTAAAAAAGAAATTAATTGCAAGAACAACACTTACAGAAACCATGATTCCTATCATTAATTTCAAGAAATCTTTTCCGATAAGCGGGAATACCTTTTTAGAAAAACCTCTATGAAGGGCAATTTCTCTACCTGCTAATAAACCCACGAATACAAAGGTTGTACTCATTGGTATATTATTAATTTGATTGAAGAAATATAAAACAAATGCATAGACTAAATCAATAATGGTTGCACTTCTAATATATTTTGTATCAGTTTTATTCGTTAATAATTTTTGAATTTTACCTCCTCCTTCGAAAATCATAATTCCTAGAACTATTCCATAAAATGCAACTATTAAGCTTGTACCCAAAAGGGAATGTTCTCTTGGTAAAAATACTGCTATGTTGGCATGGTCATGTTGTAACCATTGAACCCAAAGGAATCCGGTTGAACCCCATTGTGCTACCTTCCAAACATTATCCATTTTTGGATTAGGATTTTTGAATAGATTCAATAAATGATGCAATGCATACCAAATAATGAAAGCTGAAAATGCAGCTACAAAATATCCTACAAAACTTTTTACCAACATACTTTGCATTACTACTGAAGTAGCAAAAACAGATAATACGATAAAAGAAGTAGAAACTGGAATACCTAACCGTGTAAGAATTAATAATGCAAGAGGGGCTAGAATATGATACCATTGAACCGACTGAAAAGGTATTTTATCCAATTTTCCATAACTTAAATCTCCAGAATAATGGCCGTAAAAAACTACAATAGCCAATAATGCTGTCGCAAAAAGCCATTTATAATACCATTTTACGTTTTGGTTGGAACCAATCCAAGTTCCTAAGGTTTGAAGTGAGTCATTAGCGATTACCGCATAGCCAGCGAATAAAAAGCCTAATAGTCCAAATAATTCCATTTGTTTACGATTTAATTAATTATGAGTTTTAAGAAGATAAAATTGCTGGCTGTTAATAAACAAGTTCCAGGAAGTGTCAATAACCAGATTAGTAATATTTTTATAACAGTGTTAAATTGTAAATTTGAAAAGCCTTTATCTGCTACCATAGTACCTGATATTCCAGAAGAAAGGGTGTGCGTAGTAGACACAGGTAAACTTAAAACCGAAGCAAAACCAATGGTAGAGGCAGCGACTAATTCAGCAGAAACTCCTTGGGCATAAGTGATTTCTGATCGTCCAATTTTTTCACCAATAGTTATCACAATTCTTTTCCATCCAATCATGGTTCCAAATGCCAAAACTAAAGATACCAAGTATACCACCCATTGTGGAATATAGTTTACAAAAGAATTGAGTTTTGATTTACTTTTATTTAAACTTGGAAGGGAATCCTTAATTAAAGTATTTTTTGAATTAATTAATGATGTAACCTCCTGATTAATGGCGATAATTGATTTTCTAATATCCTTTTCATTTCCTTCAGCTAGTGAGATAGAGTGGAAATTATTGATGGAGGATTGTAGTTTTGAAAATTCTTTTTTAGGATTTTTTGGAATGGAATTTTCTAAATGAGAAATTTCAGTCTTTAATTCTTTATAATTTAAGTCAGGATTTAATGAAAAAATATTTGGTAATAGAGAGATTAATACAATCATAATCAACCCCATGCCTTTTTGTCCATCATTTTTTCCATGAAAAAAACTTACCAAATTACTTGATAAAAATAAAACGAATTTAATTCCCTTTGGGGGTTGATGTGTTTTTTCTTGGGACTCAAATAATTCATCTTTTAATTTTGAATTTCTATAATAAAATTTCAAAATTATCATTAAAATTATTGCTAATGAGAAACCTAAAAAGGGAGCAATAATTAAACCATAAATAAGTTTTTTGCTTTCTTCCCAATCAAATAAATTAAAATAATATTCACCGTCTTTATTGATATAGAGCGCAAAACTAATACCTAAAATAGCTCCAATTAATGCATGGCTGCTGGAAGAAGGAATGCCTACATACCAAGTGCCAAGATTCCAAATAATTGCACTTAACAACATGGAATAAACCATGATTAAATTTGTTTTTAAATCTTGATCATGAATGATTTCGTAGGGCAATAGGTATATAATGCTTAACCCAACTCCGATACCTCCTGAAATTACACCTAAAAAATTAAAAAAGGCGGATGAAAATACAGCCTGCTCGGGTTTCATTGAATTCGTATAAATTACCGATGTAACTGCATTTGCGGTATCATGGAATCCATTAATTAAAATGAAAAAAATGCTTAACAAAAGGGCAATTACAATAAAAATGGCAATTAATAGGGGTAGCCCAAACATTAGTTATTATTATTTATTAATCTTAAATTGGTGTTATCTCCTGCAAAATTAATTTAT
>CAZVFE010000166.1:0-2385 GCA_964626405.1 uncultured Cytophagales bacterium
GCAGGATTAAAATCTGTTGCCATTGAGGTTGTAGGGGAATATGCCTATGGGAATTTGAAAGGAGAAAATGGAGTTCATCGATTAGTAAGAATTAGCCCTTTCGATTCAAATGCGAGAAGACATACTTCTTTTGCTTCAGTTTATGTTTATCCTATGATCGATGATTCTATCCAGATTGAGGTTAATCCAGCTGATATCGAATGGGATACATTTCGATCTGGTGGCGCGGGTGGACAAAATGTCAATAAAGTGGAGACGGCTGTTCGCTTAACTCATAAGCCTTCAGGAATAATTATTGCTTGTCAGCAAGAACGTTCCCAATTACAAAATAAAGAGGTTGCAATTCGATTGTTAAAATCCAAATTATATCAAATTGAATTAGAAAAAAGATTGGCAGCTAGGGCTGAAGTGGAGGCTAGTAAGAAAAAAATTGAATGGGGGTCTCAGATTAGATCCTATGTTTTGGATGATCGACGTGTAAAAGATCATCGCACGAATTATCAGACCTCCAATACAGAAGCTGTATTAGATGGTGAAATAAACCAGTTTATTAAATCATATTTAATGTCTAATTAAGGTTTATTTAGGATTTTTTTATATTTTTAAAAAAAAATTATTATACCTAACCGTGAAAAAAGCAATTGTCAAGATCTTTTTTTGGCTTTTATTAGCCAGTATATCCATTTATATTATTTATTCCTTTAAAAGCGAAAAATCAGTTTATGATTTGAGAAATAGGTGGGATGAAAATAAATCTAATTATGTTTTGGTAGATGATATATCTATTCATTATCGAAAATTTGGACTTTCCAATGATTCCATTCCTATTTTATTAATTCCGTCTTATAATTTTTCTGGTTATATCTTTCAGAATTTAGCTTTAGAAATGAAAGCTGAAAAAGATTGCTATTACTTGGATTTACCCAATACGGGCTTATCAGAATCCAATAAGGATGAAATTGACTGGAAATTGGATCAGTATTCAGACTTTATTAGAGATTTTATGGCTGAATTAAAGATTAAAAAGGCCTATTTGGTGGGACAAGGATTTGGCGCTGAGGTAGCAATGGACTTTTCTGTGAAATACCCGGATATGGTAGAGAAATTAATTAGTATAAACCCACTTGGAAGACAAGAGGATAATGAAAATACTACCCGATATTTTAAATTATTGAAAACACCCTATTTAGGTAAATTTCTTTATAATATTAAACCAGAATTTTTAATGAAAAAGTTTTATAATTCACTTTTTTATGGAAATAAAGAATTGTCTGAACCTTTATTTGAACGCTTTGAAGATGATTTTAATCGTATTGGTTTTCAAAATAGAATCGAATTTATTTTAAGTGATACAACGAATAATAGAATGCTTGATATTCATAAAATCCCAGTAAAGACTTTGTTTTTAGAATCTCAGAGAGGATTTTATTATAAAAATTCTAGAATGATAGAATATAAAAATAAACTCCCAAGTTCAGATACATTAAGTTTGGAGAGTAAAGGACAATTACCCATGATAAATTATCCAGATAAATTAAATAAGATTATCTTTGCTTTTATTAATCAAAAGTAAATTGAAAATTTTATTTATTCGGTTTTCATCAATTGGAGATATAATCTTGGCTAGCCCGGCTATAAGATGCGCCAAATTGCAAATTCCGGAGGTTGAAATTCATTTTCTTACTAAATCGAATATGAAGGTTGTTTCAGAGAATAATCCGTATATCGATAAATTTCATTATTATTCAGGCAATTTAAGTGATACTATTCAAGAATTGAAATCTGAAAAATTTGATTTGGTAGTAGACTTACATAAAAATATTCGCTCTTTTATTATTCGATTAAGATTAAAAGTTCCTTTTGTTTCTTTTAGGAAATTAAGTATTGAAAAGTTCTTATTAACCAAATTCGGGATAAATAAGATGCCTGATCGACATATAAGTTTGCGATCAGTGGATGCCCTGAAGAGCTTGAATGTTGAATACGATGGAATGGGATTGGATTATTTTGTAAATAAGGAAGAGGTTAGGAATTGGCGAAATAAATTTGAGGAGGTTCCTCAGGATTATATTGTTTTGGTATTAGGTGCATCTTATGAAACAAAGCGGATGCCAATTGGTAAATGGTTGGAATGGATTGATAAAATGCCTTTGCCGATTGTTTTATTGGGAGGAGGAGATTGCTTAAAGGAAAATGAGGAATTAATGAATTCTAGAAGAAAAAATCTCATTTCTTTAGTGAATAAATGTAGTTTGAATGAATCTGCTGCTATTGTTCGTGATTCAAAATTAGTGGCTTCTCATGATACAGGACTATTGTATATGGCCTCTGCATTTGGCGTACCAAGTCTTGCAATTTGGGGTGGAACTTCACCCAAATTGCAAG
>CAZVFE010000167.1:0-2381 GCA_964626405.1 uncultured Cytophagales bacterium
CAGCATCTTGAATAAAAGGAGAACCAATACTTTGCAATTTAGCTTTTAAAATTCCTGTATTCACCCAAGTACCAGACGATAATTTAAAAGCTTCTGCAATTCGTCCATCAAATACCAATCCTTTATCTGGATCTTGAAAATCTAAGAATTTTACAGCGTCCCCTGAATAATAATAACCTTCCTCATCAAAAGACTTTTTAGTTAGTTCAGGTTCATTATAATATCCTTGGGTAATATTCGGGCCTTTATATCTGGCTTCATATTTTCCATCTGTTTCCACTAATTTAATATCTAGGCCAGCAACAGGTACACCTAAAAAACCTGAAAATGCCCCTGGTAAATTGGCGAATAAGGCAGAAGGACCAGCCTCTGTGCATCCTAAACCTGTTACCATGGTGATTTTTTTTCCTATGGTCCTCACAGCCAATCTTTCTAGGCCATCCCAAATTGGTTGTGCCAAACTAGCTCCTGCGTAAAATAAGATTTCTAAATTCTTAAAAAAAGATTCACAAAGTTCCTCACTTTCTTCTAGGGCATTCACCAATAATTCAAATCCCTTTGGAACATTGAAATAAGCCGTTGGTGAAACTGTTTTTAGATTTTCAAGGGTAAAGTCAAATAATTTATCCGTAGGTTTTCCCTGATCCAAATATAGGGTTCCTCCATGGTATAAGGTCAAACCAAAATTCTGATTTCCACCAAAAGTATGGTTCCATGGCAACCAATCTAAAAATATGGGCTTTTTCTCGTACATAAAGGCTAAAGCCTGAGAAATCTGCGTTAAACTGGTCATCCACATTCTATGAGAATTAATTACCCCCTTAGGATTTCCCGTAGAACCAGAAGTGAATAAAATCTTCGCTGGATCATCCGGATTTAAACCCTTATGAATGGAGTGGATTTGGGAATTTATTTCAGTTTGAATTAAGGCTTTCCATGAAATATCTTCATCTCCTTCCACCGAAATTATTTTTGCATCAGGATAATTTTCTCTTGAAAAGGCGATTGCATTCGCATATGCCCGATTATTTTGAACAAAAATTATCTTAGGATGCATGATGGATAAACAATGTGCCAGCTTATTATAATCTTCAGAATAAAGAGAATATGGAGGGGAAATGGGAGAATAGGGAATACCTAAATACATAGCAGATAAAGCTACTAAGGCATGTTCAAAACTATTATCAGAAAGAATAGCAATACCCTCTCCTGATTGAAAATCCAATTGGTTAAAATAGGAAGCAATTCTAAAGACTAATTCCTCTGTTTGTTTATAGGTAAGAAATTCCCAAGAATCTTGATTTTTTCGTGCCAGAAAATTAGAATTCGGACTATTTCTAGACCAATAATTTAATTTATCTAGAATAAATAAAGGAAAATCCTCTCTTAATGGCTCTTGAAGAGTATAATGAAAATTCCCATTGGAGTCTTTGTCCAACTTAGTCTTATTGGAACCAACCCGTACTTTTTTATAATCTTCCCAATTATTCATTTACTTTCTTAGCTCTTCCTTTTAAAAAATCCTCTAATCGTTTTTTTGCTTCAGGTGATGAAGAAGAAATTGCAGCAATTAAACTTTCCATCATAGAGGCCTCAGAATGAGGAGAATTAGCGATTTTGGGTAGGATATTTGTTAAAGCATAATTGGTAGTATTAGAATTTGATAAGACTTTTTCTGCCAATTCAAGGGCTTTTTCTAATCCCTTTTCATTTGGGGTCAAATATTGAACAAGACCAAATCTTTCGGCCTCTTCAACATGGTATACCCTACCTGTAAGCATTAAATCCATCATTCTAGCCGTACCAATTAATTTTGGAAGTCTTAAAGATGCTCCTCCCCCAACAAATATTCCTCTTTGTGCCTCTGGTAAGGCAAAGAAGGCAGAATTTTCAGCAATTCGTATATGGGTCGCCGAAGCAATTTCCAATCCACCACCAATAACTGCACCTTTTAATACAGATATAATTGGCTTGTTAAAGAATTGAATTTTATCCATTACACGATGCCACATTCTAGAATGCATTAAACCTTCAATTAGATCTCGATCTTTAATTTCACTTAGATCCAATCCTGCAGAAAAATTATCTCCTTTTCCTTGAATAATCACACACCGCACCGAATCTTCCATTTTATCCAAGGCAGACTCAATGCTTAATAATAATTCATCATTAATCGCATTTCTTTTTTCTATTCGATTAATACTTAGAATTGCAATCTGTCCATCATGGCTAAAATCTTTTTCTAATATTTTCATGTTAATTTTTAATGCTTAATTTTTAACCATTTCCAACCAGCCTTCCTATAAACTATTAAACCCTTAATTCTAGAGTCTGGCACAGGCATCCTCGCCTGTGCCTAACTATGAACTATGAGTCATTAA
>CAZVFE010000168.1:0-2346 GCA_964626405.1 uncultured Cytophagales bacterium
TTTTTTTAAGTAATTTTAACCATGCATCTATCTCAAAGAGAATTATTTTTAAATTATTTGGCTCCTACCTCAGATTCTCCACTTTTATTGGAAATTGTAGAATCAGAAGGAATTTATTTAATCGATACAAAGGGAAAAAAATATATTGATTTAATCTCAGGAATAGCAGTTTCCAATGTAGGGCATCGGAATCCTCATGTAATTAATGCTATAAAAAATCAATTAGATAGATTCATGCATACCATGGTTTATGGAGAATATATCCAAAGTCCACAGGTTTTACTAGCCCAAAAATTAATAGAAATTTCAAATTCTCCTAAATTAGAACAAGTATATTTTACTAATTCTGGGACCGAAGCAACAGAAGGGGCTATGAAATTAGCCAAAAGATTTACTGGAAGAACTGAAATCATATCCTGTTTTAATGCCTACCATGGAGCCACTCAAGGGGCATTGTCTCTTGCTGGTTCAGAAGATTTTAAAAATAGCTTTAGACCTTTATTGCCTGATATAAAGCATATAAGACATGGTGAAATAGATGACCTTGGAAAAATATCCAAAAAAACCGCTGCTGTAATCATTGAAATAGTTGGGGGAGAAGCAGGTGTGCATTTGGCTGAAAAATCTTATTTTAAGGCTTTAGAATCTAAATGTAAAGAAACAGGTACCCTATTAATCATAGATGAGATACAAACTGGTTTTGGAAGAACAGGAACTTTTTGGGCATTTCAATCTATGAACATCCATCCAGATATTATTTTAACAGCAAAAGGAATGGGAGGAGGGATGCCCATTGGAGCCTTTATTGCCTCAAAAAATTTAATGCAAGCATTTACGAATAATCCCGTTTTAGGGCATATTACGACTTTTGGTGGACATCCTGTCTCATGTGCTGCATCATTGGCAACTATTGAAGTAATTCTAAACCAAAAGCTAATGGATCAAATATCTGCCAAAGAAGCTTTATTTAAATCTTTATTAACTAGTCCAAAAATTCGAGCAATTCGTTCGGCTGGATTAATGATGGCAGTTGAATTCGATAATTTTGATCAATTAAAAGGTATTATTAATCGATGTATCGAAAAAGGAGTAATAACAGATTGGTTTTTATTCAATGATAAATGCCTAAGGATTGCTCCGCCCTTAATTATTTCGGATGAAGAGATAAAAATTGCTGCGGAAATAATTAATCAATCTTTTTAATCTTATTTTCAGAAGAAGCTACTAATACCGTAACAGCAGTATCCCCGGTTACATTAACAACCGTTCGGATCATGTCTAAAATTCTATCTACAGGAAATATGATTGCAATCCAAGCCGGATTTAGACCAACAGATTCCAACACAATTATCAACATGATTAGGCCCGCTGAAGGAACAGCAGCCGTACCAATGGATGCGAGAGTTGCGGTGAGAACAATAGTCAATTGTTGACTTAAACTTAAATCTACCATATGAAATTGTGCTAAAAAAATGACAGCAACACCTTGATATAGGGAGGTTCCATCCATATTAACGGTTGCTCCAATTGGAAGAACAAAAGATGAAATTTCCTCATCCACACCAAGATTTTGGTTGACGCACTCCATCGTAAGCGGAAGAGTTGCTGCACTAGAAGAGGTAGAAAAAGCCAATAATTGTGCAGGACGAATACCTTTAAAGTAATATTTGAATGAATCTAAATAGGAAAGGTTTAATTTTTTCGACAAAGAATGAATGATTAATAGGGGATATACTATTAATATCATAATGAATAAACCTAAAATTACGACTAAAGAATAATTTCCCAAGGCATAAAAAATGGTAATTAGGTTATTTATATCATCACCAGCCATTTGAGCAAGTTTACCGGCTAATAGGGCAAAAACAAAGAATGGAGCAAATTTCATTAATAAATCAACCATTTTAATAAAAATATCAGTTGATGCATCAATAAATGAAATCAAGGGTTGCATTTTAGCCCTAGGAAGATTTACAATTGCAATGCCAAAAAACAAAGCAAAAAAGATTATTTGCAACATGGAACCTTTGGTAAGGGAATCAAATAAATTATTGGGAACCATATCTTCTAACCAAGAAAGAGGTTTATTTTGAGCAGATTTTGCGGTGCTCATAGAAGACTTTACAAATTCAGAATTTTCATCAAGACTTAGTTTTTTTAAGGCCTCTTGCTTAAGGATAGCATTTTCTGGCTTATTCATGATAAATCGATCATCTAAAAAATCTACATTATCATTCCTGCTTACCCATAATTCGTATGAAATACGATTAATTTTTCTTTGTTGAATATCCCCAGTTTGTCCGGGTTTGAACATATTTACTAAAAAAATTCCGAGAGAAACTGCTA
>CAZVFE010000169.1:0-2313 GCA_964626405.1 uncultured Cytophagales bacterium
ATTATAGGCGAATGTTCAAAAATTATTTGAGCCTTTGATTGAAGGCTAAAAAAAACAAAAATTAGTACTAGGTATCTCATTTTATATTATTTATTGTGGTTTAACTCTTAGAATACTACCAGAAGAAGAATCTATTTTGGTTCCAGGTTCTAAATGAATTACTTTCCCCTTTATTTCTACTTCTGAATCTCCTTCAATCGGTGCTGAAAGATTGATTGAACCTTTCGTATTGATTTGAATATTTTTATTAATCAAACTTTCATCTATTAAAAAATCTTTGTTAACCGCATTTCTCAAGATTATACTTGCAAAACCAGTTTCTGGGTATCTTTTTATTTTCTTCTTATAATATTTCTCCTTGGCTATTATAAAATATTGAAAATTGTCTCCATCCTCAAAATAGATATTATCAAAAGAAAAGGAAAATAAACTTTGTCCTGGTCTTGGATTAAGTATAAGGGAATCTAAATTATTATTTCTAAGTTGGTAATATAATTTAACCTCTTCAATACCACTACTATCTTTTATTAAGAATTCAGGAAATAAAATTAATCTACTTAAAGTATCAAATTTTAAAGTATCAATAATATCAATAGGTAAAATAGAAGGATTTAAAGTATCCACTAAAATTCGAAAGCTAGTATAATATAAATTATTCGTCTTTGTTTTTTGTGGCGAATAATAATATTTCAACTGATTTCCATTATTTAAGGTTTGTTCATATACTGACATTTCGGTAAGATAATAAATGGTAGTATCTGTATTTACTAAGGGAACAGGAATTTTAAAGGAATAATTATTTGTATTAAAATTTCTAGTGATTGACAATTGAGGATTCGAGGTTTGACCGATGGTATAATATAAGGAGGCCGGGCCAAGTTGAAAATTAGAATCATAATAGGGATAATAGGCTTTTGCAAGAATTTCGATAGAATCAGTTTCAGGGTAATAATTTGTTTGATGAGGAGGACTACCTAAAATAGGGGTAGTATAACCGAGTGAACTCATATAGGCTTTTACGATTGGCCCAATACTTCTACTGGCTTGTCCGGCAGCAACAAATGGGGTCATTAAAGTATTTTCGTTATTGACCGGATAGGTAGTTTCATCTAAATGATAAATACTAGAACCAGCAGAATAAGCAGATGGGGCATATAAAATGGCTGGTGAATTAGATACATTTAATATTTTAGAATTAATTAAATGTAAAGCTCCACCTGTAATTACATCATTTAATTGAGTGGAATTATTTGGGAAAATAGAATTATTAATTACCCGATTATTTAGTTCGGAATGATATAAATAGGAATCAAAAATACTGTAAATATTGATTCCATTCAACCAATAGCCCACACGTGTATTATTTCCTAGCCCATCATTAATTATTTTCGAAGCTAAAAAACCATTAAATCCTAAACCATGGCCTAATTCATGTAATACCACGGTTAATAAATCATATTGATTAGAACTTGGAGCGCCTTTACCTAAATTCCAATTTGAAAAACCAGAATTGAAATTTACTTGAATATCAATAGGACTTATAAAATCATAATCTTCAATTTGTCTTTTTAATAGGGATACAGGATAATAATAAGTTGAATCTAAATAGAGGGGATACCTATAATAATTGGTAGAATAGGCAGACCCTAAAACATTGGCGGCTAAGGAGGTAAAATTTACATTTACATTTATTGGAATAGGCGTAAAAATATATTCAGACCATATTCTACCTGCTTCAAGAAAAGTTTCCCGAGCGATAGAATCTATTCCATTGTTAAAAATAAAATTAAATGCTGATCCATTTGGGTTCTCAATTTGGCTTTGCAATTTTAAATTAATTTCTAAAGGGAGTTTTTTTAAATATTTTTTTGAAGGAGTACTTAAGGGTTCATTTTCATCAGGGAGGAATTCAATTATAGGAATTCCAGACAAACTATCCGTAGGGTGAAAACTAGGTAATAAAGTTTGTGAATAAGACTTATTTGCAAAAACTATCAAAAGAAAGGGGAATAGTATTTTCCTTAAGAAAACCTTTGACATATTAGTGGTATATTTTAATTCGTCAATTAGTAAATAAATTTACGATAAAAAATTGATTTATTTAAAATTATCTATTAATTTTGCAGTCCGTTTGAAATACGGGGATTTATTCTTGAAAGATTTTGTTACGCTTGAAGGGATAGTCCGAAGGAAAATCAGTTGAAAGAGGCTTCCACTCCAAAACAAGAGAAATACTTCAATTAACTTTTAAAACGATAATTTAAAATGGCAAAAGAAATAGCTGGTTACGTTAAATTACAATGTAAAGGTGGC
>CAZVFE010000170.1:0-2299 GCA_964626405.1 uncultured Cytophagales bacterium
GCCAAAATCCATTGAATATTTGAAAAGTTTGTAAAAATTTTCCGACCTTTGCTACTTAATTTTGGAAAAAACGCATATATGAATTTAAATTTTTTAAGCAAAAACTTGATTAAATCAACCACTGCGACGATAATACTCTTTTTAGTATCCATAGTTTCATATGCGCAAACTATCCAAAATTCCCCTTATTCCTATATTGGAATTGGTGAAAATATTGAATCTAATATTTCCATCAACCATAATATGATGGGTGGTTTAGGAGTAGCAGCTTCCAATGGAATTTATTCTAATTTGATTAATCCTGCTTTATTGGCAAGAAATCCCTTTACCTCCTTTGAAACTTCTATCGGAGCTACCATAAAGAATTTTCAAAATGCTCGACAAAAATCACAGGCCATTGGAGGTAATTACGATTATTTGAATCTGAATATTCCCGTTAGTTCTAGATGGAATATGTCTATCGGTTTTAGACCCTATTCAGATGTAAATTATGAAACAAAATCCTACCGGAAATTAAATGCCCTAGGTCTAGATTCTTTGATTTATGGATATAATGGGGGAGGAACCATAACTAAATTAGCCTTTGCCAATGCTGTGCGAATTGGAAAGGGTTTTTATGTAGGGTTGGAATCCTCTTATTTATTCGGAAATATTAACCGATCGGTTTCTACGCAGAATATATCAGACGGTCAATATTATAAAATTCAATTAGAAAATTTAGACGATTATCGTTCCTTGTATTTAAAAGGAGGATTGGCCTATAGAAAGGAAATGAAAAAAGATTTTTTCATGACCCTTGGCTTTACCTATGATATTACCAAAGAGGTAAATTCTACAAGTTCAAGAAGATTTGCTACCTATGATATAAGTGGTATTAGTTTAATCAATTCTGATACACTTCAAAATGATATTAAGAATAAACAGGCCATTCCGAATTCTACTAAATTTGGGATTTCTTTTGAGAAACTTTCTAAATGGATGGTTGGTGTAGATTATATTCGTACGGATTATTCAAGGATCAATAATTATTTGGGTACTTCAAGTGCTTTACCAATGACCAATAGAATCATCATTGGTGGTGAATATATTCCAGATATCAATTCGGTATCCAATTACCTAAAAAATATTGTTTATCGTGCTGGTTTCTCTTATTCGGATACGCCTTATACGATTACCCAAGGAAATGGCTTTGCTAAAGAATATTTGTTCACTGCCGGTTTTGGCTTGCCATTGAGAAATCTTTCATTCCTAAATATTGCGGTTTCTAGAGGAAAACGTGGAACAGTAAATAATAATGGTTTAGAGGAAGTATATACCAAATTCTCTATCGGCTATACTTTATCTGATAAATGGTTTAGAAAAATTAAAATCAATTATTAAAATGAAACAATTTTCGTTTCTTTTTTTAATTAGTATTTCCCTGATTTTTTTTTCCTGTGAAGAACAGGTGGATGAGGGTTTCATCCCTTATGAAGGTCCGATCTCAGAGCTTCATGACATTGATATGAACTTTGTGGATTCAGCACGTACCATCGTTCGGATGATTACACCCACGCAATTGACTTTTGCAGATGATAATCGGAAATACCCTGAGGAGGTAAAATTATGGTTTTACGATAAATTGGGGAATGTAAGTTCTGAAATTCGCGGAGATTCAGCGAAATATACACGAAAAACCAATACCTATACCTTGATGGGAAATGTAGAGATTTATAATCCGCAAAAGGATGAAACCATTAAGACTCCTGAATTTATTTGGTATCCTGATTTTTCTGAAATCCGTTCTGATTCCTCAGTCTCCGTCCGAACCCCCACCCAAACAATCTATGGCAAAGGTTTTACTGCCAAGCAGGATTTTTCTGAATATACCCTCAAACAAATCGTTCGATCTGTTATTGAAGTCCCAGATTTACCGTCTAATTAGTGAATATTATCTTCTTCCAAAATAGATTCTTACTGAATCTTCTGGATATCGGATGAAGTTTTCTTTATCTTCTAGGAAACGAAGGTAGGTGACTATTTCTGCTAGATCAATGGTTTTAAGATCTTTATTTTCTGGCATATAATTCTCTACGATTTTTCCGGTGGCAAGGGTATCACCTTTTTTCACTCCATAACGAGCCATTTGGATAATTTCCTCCGGACTATATTTCTCAAATACCCCTGAATTAATGGCAGGGTATAAACCCTCTAATCCTATACCATTTTCTTGGTGACAATTCTGACAATATTTTTGATAATGCGACATTCCCTCTATGGCATATTGGGTAGTCAATATCTCTTCCTTAGACTGGCAAGC
>CAZVFE010000171.1:0-2278 GCA_964626405.1 uncultured Cytophagales bacterium
TTTATGTTTTTGAAGATTATAGCCATGAAGAAATTGCAAAAGAAATGGGAATTAGTATTGGTGGCTCTAAGTCCCAATTATCTAGAGCAAGAAAAAAATTACAAGATTTAATCATTAGCCATGGATAAGAAAAAAACAAATTTTGAAAAAAATTGGCAAGAAAAATTCCTGAATCATTCTGAGGAAGTTTCTGATAATCTTTGGAATAAAATTGAAGAAAAAAGAAATGAAAAGAAAAAGGAATTTAAAATTAACTGGTTCTACCCTGCTATCGGTATTGCTGCTAGCTTAGTTTTGATTTTTAATTTCATACAAAACCAAGAACCTCAGCCAGACCAATTAGCAGAAACTTCTATTAAAACGATTCAGACTGAGGTCAAAAATGAATCGGATTCTGAAGCCATCCTTTCGGAAGAAAAAGAAATTCCTTCTATAAAACTGGTTAATAATGAAGCTAAAAAAATTTCGAAGGAAATAATTGTTGAGAAAAAAGAAAAATTGGAAGAAGAAAAACCAATTGTACATACTAAAACATTTTTGGTAAATTCTACGGTAAAAGCTGAGCCACAAGTTCAATTAATAAATAATGAAGAACCCACCGAAACCTTCGCTACAGAAGAAATACCAATTCAGGTTGTAACAGTTAGCTTGGAAGAAAAATCAGTGGATGACGTCATCATTATCCAGGTTAAATCAGAAAGCCAAGACAAAGAAACTAGAAAAAAATTAGTAAAAAATATTTTAAATGGAATAGGGAAAGTTTTGGATGGTACTTATTCCATGGATAATGAAAAATTAATAGACATTAAATCAAAGAAAAGTTTATGAAAAACATCAGCATAATTTTAACCATCATATTATTAGCTATATGGCAAAACGGGCTAAGTATATCCATGCCCCAAGACACGATCGTCTTAAAAATTGATAAAAGAAATCAAAGTTTAATTGGCTCGAAGGACTCAAAAAATATTTCCTTAAAGGAGGCTTTAAGTGAATATTTAAAATCAGAAGGATTAACTCTTTCGGATTCTTTATGGAGACAAATTCAGGCGCAAATTCAATCTGAACAAGAAGGGATTGATATAGCTGCTGATATAAATGGCAAATCTTTAAAAATTCATGTGAGAGGTTTGGAATTAAATGGTCCTACTCCCCCTCGTCCTCCTCATGCACCCCAAGCCCCTCATGCACCCCAGGCACCCGATGCGCCAGAAGCGCCTAAAGTACCAAAAGAGTTTATTGAATTTAAGAATGGTGGTATCCGGGTAACTGATGGAAATTCAGATGTCTACGTAGGACTCAATGGAATTCATGTAAAGGATGGATCGGATGAAGTGCATATTGGAAAGAATGATGCGGATGTGACCAATGCTGAAAGAAAAAAGCAGCTCTATGATAGAAAAGGTTTTTCAATGAATTTTGGTTTAAATGGATGGAATATTGGAAATCAAACTCAAATTTATCCAATGTATTATATTCCAAATTCGAGTAATTTGGATAATTATGATATTTCAAAACTAAAAAGCCGGTATGTAGCCCTACTTTGGAATAATTATTTTAATATAATAAGAGGAAATAAATCTGCCTTAAGGTTGGGATATGGAATAGGTTTTGATTTCTTAAATTACCGATTTATTGGAAATAACTATATTGAGCCAAATCAATATGGAATAAATTTTGAAACTCCTTATACCAGTTCAGGATCAGAAAAGAATTTCGTTAAGAACAAATTAGGAATGGCCGGAATTCAATTACCAATTATGTTGCATTTAGCTTTTCAAAGAAAATCAGCTATTCAAATGATTGGAATAGGAGGATATGTAAATTATGGTATTAGAGATTGGATAAAAACGAAGGAAAAAAGATTTGAGGATAAAACAAAGAATAATATTGATTTAAAGCGTGAGAATTTGCGCTATGGATTAAGGGCAGAAATAGGTTTGAGGCATTTTCCTGATTTATTTGTGAATTATGATTTAAACAATTTGATTAAATATCGATATGGGCCTGAAATTACAACCTTTTCCTTCGGATTATTATTGTTTTAAAAATACTTAATCATCTCAAAATCACGGTTTATTCGATATAATTTTCGGCATAAACCGTGATTTTTTTAAATATTGAAAAAAAATCATAATTTTTTGGGAAAGGAATTTGTTATAACAAAAAAATAAAGTAGTTTTGCAAACTCTTTCGGACGAAAGTAGCCCGGAGGAAATAGTAGGGGATATACCAGAGTGGCCAAATGGGGCAGACTGTAAATCTGCTGGCTTATGCC
>CAZVFE010000172.1:0-2254 GCA_964626405.1 uncultured Cytophagales bacterium
TTTACCTCAGGAAATTTACTTTGTACCTCAGACATTTTTTAAAATTACGCAAAAATAATATAATTTTTTAGAATATAATAGCTTATTCTAATCGAGCCACCTCAATCACCCCAGGAACTTTTTCTAATTGTGCCACCAATTTGATTAAATGTTGGGTATCATGAACAATTAAGAATAAATTTCCCTCAAATAATCCATCGTTTACTCCAATATTTAATCTGGTAATATTCACCTTTAGGTCATTAGAAATTAATTTCGTTACATCATTAATCAATCCTACACGGTCAATTCCTTTGATCAATAGATTTACCTCGAAAGACATAGCTAATTTACTAGTCCATTGAGCCTTAATTACCCGGTCGCCATGTCTTGATAATAATTCAGGAGCATTCGGACAATTATTTCGATGTATTTTAATTCCTTCATTAATGGTTACAAAACCAAATACTTCGTCTCCGGAAATAGGATTACAGCAACGAGCCAAGGTATAATCTACCTTATCCATATCCTCTCCTATTAATAAAGAATCGGTACCTTTTCTTCCTTCAATTTGATTTAATTCATTCTTTAAAGCTTTTGAATTGGTAATAGGATTCTTGATTTTCTTTTCTGCTTGCTTTTTCTCATGAAGCTCCTTATCGGTTTTCCAAAGTTTGAGCTGGTCTACAGAAACAAATCCTTTTCCAAAGCGATAAAACAAATCATTCGCATCTTTAGCATTGAAATATGCCCTTAATTGATTCGTAATTTCAAGACTGAGAACGGGTATTCCTAAATGTTTCAATCTATGTTCTACCGCCTCTTTTCCTTGAATTACATAAACTTTATTTTGTTCTTTTAGATAATCCTTAATTCTTGCCTTGGCCTTGGTGGTAACAACTATTCTCAGCCAATCTTCTGTAGGTTTTTGTTTATTAGAGGTAAGGATTTCAATTTGATCTCCATTACTTAATTTATATGCCAAAGGCACTAATTTACCTCCAACCTTTGCACCTATACATTTTGCTCCTACCTCAGTATGAATATCAAAAGCAAAATCTAAGGCTGTTGCTCCAGACTGTAGTACCACTAATTTTCCTTTTGGAGTAAACACAAAAACTTCTTCATGATAAAGGGAATTTTTGATATCATCCACTAATTCAACTGCAGAAACAGATTTATCATTCGATTCAAGGGCTTCCCTCACCTGAGACAACCAAGATTCAAAAGCATTGGACCCTTTTGTTTCTGTCCCTTTATATTTATAATGAGCCGCAACCCCTTTTTCAGCAATTTCATCCATTCTTTTTGAACGAATCTGGACTTCTACCCATCTCCCTTCCTTATCGTGAAAACCATAAGGTTTAGACATCACCGTGGTATGCAATGATTCATATCCATTTGATTTTGGGGTAGAAACCCAATCTTTCAGTCGAGATGGATTCGGGCGATAATGATCGGTAACAACTGAATATACTTCCCAACATTCGGCTTTTTCTCTCTCTTGGGGAACGTCTAATACAATTCTAATTGCAAATAAATCATAGATTTTTTCAAAAGGAGTATTAGATTTTTTTATTTTATTATAAATTGAAAAAATAGATTTGGGTCTTCCTTTGATACTATATTTTAGGTTCATTTCATCCAAAGATTTTTTAATCGGACGAATAAAACTATCTACGAAATTCTCTCTACTTTTCTTTGTTTCTGTTAATTTGGATGCAATGTTCTTATAAGATTCAGGCTCAGTATATTTCAAACCTAAATCTTCTAATTCGGTCTTTATCGCATTTAATCCTAATCGGTGGGCTAAGGGAGCATACAAATAGATTGTCTCATTGGCAATTTTTAATTGTTTTTCTTTTGCCATGGAGTTTAATGTACGCATATTGTGCAGACGGTCTGCCAACTTAATTAAAATAACCCGAATATCGTCTGAAAGAGTCAATAACATCTTTCTAAAATTCTCAGCTTGTTGAGAAGAACCATATTCAAAGGTTCCTGAAATTTTAGTAAGGCCGTCAATAATACCGGCAATTTTTTTATTGAAATTGGATTCAATTTCATCTAAGGTAATATTTGTATCTTCTACTACATCATGTAATAAGGCAGCTACAACAGAAGTAGGCCCTAAACCTATCTCTTCTACACATATTTGGGCAACAGCCAAGGGGTGATAAATATAGGGTTCACCTGATTTTCTGCGCATATCTTTATGCGCTTCAGTAGACATGAGGAAGGCCTTTTTAATATCCTTCGCATCCGTTCCTTTAAG
>CAZVFE010000173.1:0-2225 GCA_964626405.1 uncultured Cytophagales bacterium
ACGAAAGGTTCCTATAATCAATTATCTCGTTTTACGATGAAAGGAGATGAATTATTATTGGATTCGGAAGTGCCTATGCTTCAAGTAGAAACTCAGAGAGAGCAATGTTGCCATACCGGAGGTTCCATCGAATGGGATGCACAAGGAAATTTATATTTATCGACAGGAGATAATACCAATCCGCATGCATCGAATGGATTTAGTCCGAGTGACGAGAGACCAGGTAGAGCCCCTTGGGATGCACAGAAATCTTCTGCAAATACAAATGATTTAAGAGGAAAAATTCTTCGAATTCACCCGAACCCAGATGGAACTTATTCTATTCCAGACGGGAATTTATTCCCTGTTGGAATGGAAAAAACTCGTCCTGAAATTTACACGATGGGCCATAGAAATCCATTTAGAATTCATGTAGATAAGCATACTGGTTATTTATATTGGGGGGATGTAGGTCCGGATGGAAGAGCAGCAGATAGTTTAAGAGGTCCGGTTGGATATGATGAAGTAGGACAGGCAAGAAAGGCAGGAAATTTTGGATGGCCACATTTTATTGGAAATAATCAGGCCTACACACGTTATGATTTTGAAAATGAGAAATCATTAGAGAAATGGGATGTAAATGCACCTAAAAATTTATCTCCTAATAATACAGGTTTAACTATTTTGCCACCAGCACAATCAGCTTTTGTTTGGTATCCATATGGCGAATCAAAGGAATTCCCTCTAGTTGGATCAGGAGGAAGAAATGCTATGGCAGGACCAGTATATTATAAAGAAGATTTTAAAGGAGCAAAGAGAGCCTTCCCAGAATATTACAACAAGAAATTTTTTGAATATGAGTGGATGAGAGGATGGATTATGGCTGTAACGATGGATGAAGAAGGGAATTTGGTATCCCAAGAAAAATTCATGCCATCCTATAAATTTAATAATCCAATGGATATGGTTTTTGCAGATAATGGGGATTTATATATGTTGGAATATGGCTCGGGTTGGTTTAGTGCGAATGATGATGCTCGTTTAATTCGCATTGAATATAATGGAGGTAATAGATTGCCAATTGTCAATTTTAATCAGAATGTTTTTGGTGGAGTATCTCCATTGGACGTCAAAATAAATACTTCTGGAACGGAAGATCCAGATGGAGACGAATTAGTTTATAACTGGACGGTAAATTCAGCAGATGGAAAATATAAAAAGAGTTTTAAAACTCAGGATTTATCTATTCAGTTAAAGAATAAAGGAGAGTATACGATTACTTTAAAAGTGGATGACCAAAAAGGAGGAATAACAGAAAAAACAACCAATGTAGCGGTGGGTAATGAACCTCCTAAAGTAGTGGTAAATATTCCAAATTCGAATAAATCATTTTTTGAAGCCAATAAGGAATTTAATTATGAGGTAAAAGTAAGTGATAAAGAAGACGGAAAATTAGGTGAAGGAATTGAGGAAGATCAGGTTTCCATAACGATTGATTATTTAGCTGAAGGGTTTGATAAAAATATTATTTCTGCAGGACATCGTACGGCTGATCAAACAGCCTTATTCGCTAAAGGTAAGAAATTGATTGAAGGAAGTGATTGTATGGCTTGTCATAAAATAAACGGAACCTCAATTGGGCCTTCTTATGTAAAAGTTGCGGCAAAATATAAGAATGATAAGTCTGCAATGGAACATTTAACTAAGAAAATTATTGCAGGAGGATCAGGTGTTTGGGGAGAAACAGCGATGGCAGGTCACCCACAATTATCTACTGCTGATGCTGCAGAAATGGTGAAATATATTTTAAATTCTGATAAAATTCAGAATAAAAAATCTATGGCACCTAAAGGGGCCTATATAGCTAAGACGTCAAAAGATGATAAAGGAACTGGAGTTTATATCATTCGTGCAGCTTATGAGGATAAGGGAGCTAATGGATTACCATCTCTTCAATCGGAAGAAAATGTGGTATTAAGAAATGCTAAATTAGATGTACATAGTTTTGATGAATTCTCTGATTTAAATAAGATGTCTTTTGGTGGCAGTAAATTATTAATACCTACAAAATCTGGTGCATATTCTGTATTGAAGAAAATTGATTTAATTGGTTTAAAATCGGTTGTTATCATGGCAACTGCACCAAAAGCTCAATTAAATTCTAAGGGAGGATTGGTAGAAATTAGGATTGATGGAATAAATGGTAAGAAAATTGCGCAAACGAAATTTTTAGAACCATCAGATGC
>CAZVFE010000174.1:0-2212 GCA_964626405.1 uncultured Cytophagales bacterium
ATATCTTTTTGAATACTTTTAAAAGAATAAAATTCATCTTTTCTTTCAAATGAATCTGGCATGCCAGCTGTCATTGCATTTCTTTCGGTCACATAAAAACGTCCATTTTGAACATTATTTGGCATAGGGTGGTCTAAGAACCAAGCACCAGCCAAACGATTATACCAAGGCCATTGATATTCAGTATCTGTTGCAGAGTGAATACCTACCCAGCCTCCACCAGCCTGAATATACCTTTCAAAACTTCCTTGCTGTTCTTCATTAAAAATATTCCCCGTAGTATTTAAAAAGATAACGGCATGATATTTCCCAAGATTTTTTTCATTGAATTGACTAGCATCCTCCGTAAATTCTACATTGAATCCCTTTTCTGCTGCCATCTTTTTTAAAGCGGTTTGTCCTGCCCCAATAGATTGGTGTCTAAAACCTTCTGTTTTACTGAATACTAAAAGATTAATTTTGTTTTGAGCAAAACCAAAATTTGAAATAAGTAATAGAACTAGTAGATTTTTGACGAATAGATTTTTTAATCCCTTCATTTTAATAGTTTTAGGTTGAATAAGGCTGCAAAAATACTTAAAAATTTATAAAATATGTAATAAATTAAATATTTTGGATGAACGGTTAATATTAATAATTCAATACTCCAATATCCGAAGGTCTTTTTAATAGCCACCCTGTTAAGGATTTTCTTTCAAATTGCGTAGGGAGTACCTCATGAAGAATCGTATCAGATCTAAAAATAACAGCGCGGTTATAAATTGGCTCAATAAGTAATTCATTTTCTCCATGAATTTTTAATTCCCCTCCCATTCCGTTTTCCCAATTTTTATTTAGATAAATTACTACTGAAATCATTCGATTATTCCTTTCCTTGAATTGATCTAGATGAGCTTTATAATACCCTCCTTGCGGATAATTTGCAAAATGAAATTCATAGCCCTGGAGAGATAGGAATAGAAATTCACTAATTTCCTGCATCATTTCACGTATTAAATCAAAAAAAAGGGCTATTGAAGAATGTTGGGTTTTGTCGAGCCAATAAATTGAATCCGAACGAATTTCATCTATTCTTTTTTCATGATAGGACGAACCCACTTTAGCAGGATTAAAATCATCCTTTTGATAAACTTTTTCAAAAAGTTCTTCTAGGGATTGAAGGATATTTAAGGGAAGAAAATTGTCTATAAGAACAAATTCTTTTTCAGCGAGCTGATCCAACCATTGGACCCATTGCTCTTTTAAAATTTGGTTAGACATTTTGCCTTAATCCAAATTAGAATAATATTTAATCATGGGAGAAATTAGAACAATTTTCTAATTGCCAAAGTTAGTAGAAAAAAGATTATAAATTGAAAAAGGAAATAAATATTGTCTGGTTAAAAAAAGATCTAAGAATCTTAGACCATGGCCCTTTATTTCATGCTACAGAATCTAGCCTTCCTTTTATAATTTTATATATTTTCGATCCTGTTTTAGTAAATGCGCCTGATTCAGATTTAAGGCATCTCCGGTTCATTTATGAATCTTTGGTGAACCTTCAAACTAATTTAAAGGAGAAAAAGGCAAAAATCTTTATTATTCAAAAAGAAACGAAAGAAGTCTTTGAACATTTAAATAGAATTTTTTCAATAAATACCTTGTTTTCACATCAAGAAATTGGGAATGAAATAAGTTTTGAAATTGATCGAAAAATCGCAAAATTTTGTTTAGAAAATAAGATTCTTTGGAAAGAATTTCAGACAAATGGAATTATTCGAAAATTAAAATCTAGAAATGGTTGGAACAAAAGATGGGAAGCCAGGATGAGAGAAAAACCGTTTCAGATTAAAAAACAAAATTGGAATACAATAGACAAGGAAGAAATCAATTTATTTGGGGAGGAAATTCCAAATACTTGGACTATTCCTAATAATAATTTTCAGCCAGGGGGAGAGGCCTATGCTTGGAAATATTTAAATACATTTTTAAAGGAACGACATCTGAATTATTCCAAGCAAATATCAAAGCCATTGGGAAGTAGAACTAGCTGTAGTCGGATTTCTCCCTATTTAAGTTATGGAAATATCAGTATGAGAATGGTTTATCAAACCACACTAGAAGCGATTAAATCATCGAAAAATAAACGATCCCTTTATAATTTTATCTCAAGGTTACATTGGCACTGTCATTTTATTCAAAAATTTGAAGATGAGTGTAGCATGGAAAATAT
>CAZVFE010000175.1:0-2104 GCA_964626405.1 uncultured Cytophagales bacterium
ATAAAATTCAATTAGATTTATTCGAAAATCTTGAAATTCACTCCATAAATATGGATGGAAAATCCCTGAATTATACACGAGATGGAAATGCCTTTTTTGTGAATTTCCCGAAAAAATTAAAAGAAAATAGCCTAAACGAACTGACAATCTCCTATTCCGGAAAACCTAGAGCTGCTGTTCGTCCGCCTTGGGATGGGGGCTTTTCCTGGACAAAAGACCTGAACGGAAAAGATTGGATTACCCTTTCCTGCGAAGGCCTAGGCGCATCTGTTTGGTGGCCTTGTAAAGATCATCCATCAGACGAACCCGATTCCGTCGATATTCAGTTGATCGTCCCAAAAGATTTAATGGCTGTTTCAAACGGAAATCTTATCGATAAAAAAGTAGAGGGAGATTTCATAAATTACCATTGGAAAGTGACCTACCCAATTAACCTTTATAATATCACCCTGAATATCGCCGATTATCGTCACTGGTCGGAAAAACTCCTTCAATATAATGGACAAGAACTAGCCTTAGACTATTATGTTTTACCCTATAATTTAGAAAAATCAAAATCACATTTTCAGCAAGTACGAGAAATGCTGCTGATCTTTGAGAAATATTTTGGACCCTATCCTTTTCCAAAAGATGGCTATGCAATGGTGGAAACAGATTATTGGGGAATGGAACATCAGAGCGCAGTGGCCTATGGCAACCATTATTTAAATAATAATTTTGGTTTTGATTTTATCATCATCCATGAATCTGCCCATGAATGGTTTGGAAATTCTATTTCCTGTACGGATCATGCGGATTTGTGGATTCATGAAGCCTTTGGCACCTATGCAGAAATGGTTTATTTAGAGGAAAAAATGAATAAGGATTTCGCATTGACCTATATGCAAACCAAAAAGAGAAGTATTCAGAATAAATATCCAATTGTTGGTCCTTATGGAGTAAATTATCAGAATCCAGATTCAGACATGTATTTTAAGGGCTCGTGGTTCATTCATAGTTTGCGAAATATCACGAATAATGATGAACTATGGTGGAAAACAATCAAAGATTTTTGTATGAATTTTTACCATAAAAATACCAATACCGATGAGGTTTTAGGTTTTTTTGAAGATAGATTGAAAATACCTGTCAAAGAACTTGCTAAAACTTATTTATTCACGACGAAAATTCCAACCCTGGTTTATTCAGTAGATAATGAAATCATGACCTACCACTGGGAAAATGTGGAAGGAGATTTTAAAATGTCGATCCCCTATTCAGATGAAATGACAAAAAAATCTCCTATACTGGTGAGTACCAAGCCGCAAACAATCAACGTGAATGGAGTACCAAAATTTCATGATGAGAATTATTTAATTCAAGTTAAAAAACAATAAAAATCTCAAAAAAAACCCTAATTTTGTAGATTATACGTTTGAAATTTATACAAACGATTATTTTTAAATTAGAAAAAAAACAAATTATGTCTAAAGCAAAATCAGGTGATAAAGTTGCCGTTCATTACACAGGAAAACACACATCAGGAGAGGTATTTGATTCTTCTGCCGGAAGAGAACCATTAGAATTTGAATTAGGATCAGGAATGGTGATCAAAGGATTTGATGACGGAATTACTGGAATGGAAATTGGAGAAAAGAAAACAATTGTAATACCAGCAAAAGAAGCATACGGTGAGCATATCCCTGAAAATGTAGTTTCAATGCCTAGATCAAATGTCCCAGAACATATTGAAGTAGCAGTAGGAACCATGTTGAATATGCATAATGAAGGTGGACAAGTTATTCAAGTTCAGGTTACTGAATTATCGGACGAGTCAATTACCCTTGATGCCAATCATCCATTAGCAGGTAAAGATTTAACATTTGATTTAGAATTGGTCTCTATTAATTAATTTTTATGAAATCCGTTAAAGATATATTCCTAACCCACGGCATAATTATAATCCTTTTTTTAGGAGTTTCATTTGCCATGACTTACCCTGTATTACAAGGTAAAACTATTCGACAAGGTGATTTAGTGCAAGGTGCATCGGCATCCAAATCTTTGGACGATTATAAAAAAGAAACAGGAAAAACCGTTTGGTGGACAAATTCCATGTTTTCAG
>CAZVFE010000176.1:0-2025 GCA_964626405.1 uncultured Cytophagales bacterium
TCAAATAACTTTAATATTGTTTGAATTATATGATTCTTTGTTTGAATTATTAAAACTTTTAGAATTTATTTATTTTAAATTTATTTATTCAAAAAAATCTAATACCTATGGCCAATTATATAATTAAGGTTAACGGAAAATCTCAGCAAGTAGAAGCAGAACCCAATACGCCTATTTTATGGGTTTTAAGAGACCATTTAAATTTATTAGGGACTAAATACGGCTGTGGTGTTGCCATGTGCGGTGCTTGTACCATCCATTTAAACGGCACAGCTATTCGATCTTGTCAATTACCTATTTCTTCAGTTGGAAATTCTGAAATAACAACCATAGAAGGAATCTCTGAGGAGGGCAATCATATTGTTCAAGAAGCTTGGAAAGAAGTAGATGTTGCCCAATGTGGGTATTGTCAGACTGGTCAAATCATGTCTGCAGTTGCATTTTTACGTGATAATCCCAATCCTACCGATGAAGATATTGAATCTGCCATGGGCGGGAATATTTGTCGGTGCGGTACTTATCTAAGAATTAAAAAGGCCATAAAATTAGCTGCTTCAAAAAAACAATAAATCTATTTTGAAATGAAAAATTCAAATGAAAATATAAATCGTAGATCTTTTTTGCGCTCATCTGCTCTTGCAGGTGGAGGACTATTAATTCAATTTAATTGGTTCAGCTCTAATAAAAAGGTCCAAGAAAAAATATCAGGTTTAAACGAAGAATGGGTAGAGTTAAGCTCATTTATCAAAATTACCCCTGATAATCGAATTAAAATATTTTGTCCGAATCCAGAATTTGGACAAAACGTCATGACCTCCCTTCCGATGATTGTAGCAGAGGAATTGGATATAGATTGGAAAAAAGTTGAGGTAGAAATGGCGATTCATGATTTGAAATTTGGTGGACAATTTACGGGTGGATCTCGTTCTGTGGGTACTTATTGGAAGCCATTAAGAGAAGCTGGGGCTACTGCCAGAGATTTATTACGACAAGCAGCAGCTAGTCATTGGTCTGTCTCCAAAGAAGATGTAAAAACAGAGAAAGGTTATTTAATTCATTCCAAAACAGGGGAAAAATTAAATTATGGAGAAGTTGCCACCCTGGCTGCAACTTTACCAACTCCGAAAAATGTGCCATTAAAAGCAATTAAAGATTTCAATATTATTAATCATTCTCAAAAAAATGTAGAAGGAGATAAAGTAATTCAAGGAAAACCAATTTTTTCAATGGATTATAAGGAAGATGGAATGAAAATTGCGATGGTAGTTCATCCTCCTGCTTTTGGAAAGACAATTGATAATTATGATGCTTCTTCAGCTTTGAAAATGCCCGGTATTATCGATGTGTTCCCTGTGAAATTATATCCTGATGGTTCAGAACGTGGACCATTTGAGACACGCTCTTTCAATGAGGTTTTAGCGATAGTTGGAAATTCTACTTGGGAGGTAATGAATGCACGAAAATCCTTGAAAATAAATTGGAAGGAAAGAGGAGATTTTAGAGAAAATGTAAAATTTGGCCCTAGAATTACGGAAGATTTTGCTCCAGGATCATTAGAAAGTTCGGATAAACATTTTAAACAATTAGAAGAACTTAATGGAAAGCCTGCAGAATTATTAAGAAAAGATGGAGATCCAGAAACTGCTTTTAAAAATGCAAAGCATATTATTGAACGGACCTATCATGCTCCATTTTTGGCACATAATCCAATGGAGCCCGTGAACTGTTTTGCTCATGTAACAGAAAATCATGCAAAATTGGTTGGTCCACTTCAGGCACCTAATTTTGCCATTAATTCCATTGCCTCTGCCTTGGGTATGTCTGCAAATCAAATTGAAATTAAAATGGCAAGAATGGGAGGTGGTTTTGGAAGAAGAGCTTATCCCCATTACATGGTTGAGGCAGCATTAATTTCTAAGAAAGTCCAATTGCCTATTAAATTAATTTATACTAGGGAAGATGATATGACCTATGGAATTTATCGTCCGATGTATACCGCTGTTTATCGTGCTGCTTTTGATGCGA
>CAZVFE010000177.1:0-2022 GCA_964626405.1 uncultured Cytophagales bacterium
CAGCTCTTTTTATTTATACTAATATTTGTTTAGAAATAACTAATTAATTATTTTTGCTTGTCTAAAAATAATTTTACGGAAGCAAAAAAATGAAATTGATTTTTTATTTTCTAGGAATAACTTATTCGCTTATGCCTTCCTATGACCTTTATGCTCAAGATTCAACCATTTTGAACTATGAATTAAAAGATGTAGTAATATCTGCTACCATGAGGGAGGTTTCCAAACTAAATAGCCCCATTCCAGTAGAATCATTCAGTCCAAGATTCTTCCAAGCTAATCCAACCTCTTGTGTATTTGAAGGCGTTCAACTTATCAATGGGGTACGTCCACAAATTAATTGTAATATCTGTAATACAGGAGATATTCATATTAATGGAATGGATGGTCCATATACGATGGTACTGATTGATGGAATGCCCATCGTTAGCGGCTTATCAACAGTTTATGGATTAAATGGAATTTCACTTTCCTTAATTGAACGAGTAGAAGTGGTAAAAGGTCCTTCATCAACTCTATTTGGAAGTGAAGCTGTAGGTGGGATTATCAATGTGATCACAAAAAAAGCAGAAAAAGCTCCTATTTTTTCAACAGAAATGTATAGTACAAGTTGGGGAGAAATTAATCTAGACTTGTCAACTAAATTCAAATTATCTGAAAAATTTGATAACTTAATGGGTATAAATTATTTTAATTATCAAAATCCAATTGATAAAAATCTGGATAATTTCACCGACCTGACTCTTCAGCATCGAATTTCATTTTTCAATAAATTACATTTGAAAAGAAAAGAAAATAGAATATTTGACCTTGGAGTCCGGTATATTTACGAAGATCGATGGGGTGGTGAAATGCAATGGAACAAAAATCATAGAGGTGGTGACCAAATTTATGGGGAAAGCATCTACACCAAAAGGTCAGAATTATTTGGTTTATATCAATTACCAACTAGGGAACATATCATGTTTCAATTTTCAGGGAATACTCATCATCAAAATTCCTATTATGGGACATTACCCTATATGGCTAATCAAAAAATTATATTTGGCCAATTTACATGGTATAAATCCTTGAATAAGCATGATATTCTAGCCGGTTTAACTTACCGATATACTTATTTAAATGATAATACGCCTATTAGTCTTGATCCTATAAATACCCATCTTCCAGGTCTATTTATACAAGATGAAATAAAAATTAAAGAACAAAGCATTCTCTTAATTGGTAGTAGAATTGATTTCAATTCATATCATGGGAAAATACTTAGCCCAAGAATATCGTATAAATGGAATAATCCAGATAATAGCAGTATTTTAAGAATAGGAATTGGAAATGGTTTTCGGGTTGCCAATGTATTTACAGAAGATCATGCAGCCCTTACTGGAGCTAGAGAGGTAATCTTTCGAGAAGAATTGAACCCAGAACGTTCTTGGAATGGAAACATTAATTTTGAAAAGAATACTTATTTCGGAAATAATCATTTCTTAGGGATCGATGCCACCTTATTCTATACCTATTTTCATAATAAAATCTTAGCCAATTATGATATTGATCCAAACAAAATAATTTATGAAAACCTGAATGGATTTGCCATCTCCAAAGGCATCTCTCTTAATTTTGATTTAACACTCAACAATCGATTTAAATCATCCATCGGATCAACCATTATGCAAGTCTATTCAGTTGAAAATGCTATTAGAACTAACCAAATACTAACAGAAAATTTCTCAGCAACCTGGAATTTATCTTATGAATTCCCTTTTCACCAATTAAATATAGCGTATACAGGTAATTTATACGGACCCATGAGACTCCCCCTATTAAGTTCCTTGGATCCCAGAAAGGAATTTTCTCCTTGGTGGAGTATCCAAAATTTACAATTGACCAAAAAATTAAAAAATGGAATGGAAATATTCGGTGGGATTAAAAACCTTTTAAATTGGACCCCAAATAAAAATAATCCCTTCATTATTGCGCGTGCGCATGATCCATTCGACAAAAATTTAAATTATGATAATCAGG
>CAZVFE010000178.1:0-2000 GCA_964626405.1 uncultured Cytophagales bacterium
ACCTAGGAACGAAACATTCTTATAAAATGGTCATGTCTCACCGTTCTGGAGAAACTGAAGATGCAACAATCGCTGATTTAGCTGTTGCTTTAAATACTGGTCAAATCAAAACTGGATCAGCTTCTCGTTCTGATAGAATGGCGAAATACAATCAATTATTAAGAATTGAAGAGGAATTAGGAGCAAATGCTTATTTCCCTGGATTAAAATTCTAAATAAATGAAAGAAATCATCCAAACATTGTGGTCGGCAAATAAACGATTTTTTTTCGTTACCATCGCTGTCCTATTTGTTTGGATGTTTTTCTTAGATAATAATGATATTAGCTACCAATATCGTCTTTGGAATGAATTAAATGAAATAGAGAACGAAATTTCCTATTATCAAAAGAAATTAAAAGAACTAGATAAGGAATCAGAAGCTCTAATTGGTAGCAAACCAGAAATGGAAAGAATTGCTCGTGAGAAATTTCTCATGAAAAAAGAAAAAGAAACCATCTATGTCCTGGTAGATGAAGACAATAATCCTATCGAGGGAGAAATTGAATAATTACCTTACACCACCTCCAAAACTAAAATCTTTGAAAATCCGGATATAGGATAATACTCTTTTCTTGGAAAATGATAATTCAATTCTTGAAGACTTAGATTTTGATTTATTTTAAATTGAAATTTAGCAGAAAATTCACTTATTTCTAATTTGGAAAAAAAACTAATCATAGGTTCACCTTTTTTAGCTACATATTCCTTTAGATCCTGAAAGATTTGTTGATCTTGAATATTCAATTCAGAATCGACTATTCCATAATCGAAAATCAATTTACTGCCCTTGGGTGTATTTTTTGAAAATATTTCTAAAAATTCATAAATCGTTTTTTTTGAAATATAATAGGTAGTCCCCATCCAAATTCCTAAAACTGGTTTAGAGGCATTTTTAAACTTATTGAAAACCTTATTTTCAATGGATTCATTCTCATAATCAATCGAAATGAATTCCAAATTTTTAAAAGAAGAAAAAGTAAGAGGATTTTCTTTAATGATTTTTAATTTATGTTCCTGAGTTAAAGGATGGTCTATTTCTATAAATTTAAATTCTGGAAAAATAGAAGAGTATTTCAATAATAGACAGTCAAAACCTGCACTAAAATTGATAAATGTTTCAAATTTATTTTTATGAAGAATAAAAAAGTCCTCCACAAATCTCGCTCGATATAGATTCTGGGTAGGAACAGTTGAAACCTTTTTTAGAAATATATTTCGAACAAGTCGAAATAATATTTTAGATCGAATGATGATTGAATAGGGAAAATCTACAAAATAAGATGAAAAATTATCTCTGTAAATTTCCCCTTTTTCTAATATCGTATGGCCTGCGCGTACAACTGCCACCATCATGGCAGTTTTTGAATAGTGGTTTTTCATTAGGTATTTTTTAAAAAGCAGGTAATTTATTTTACTTTAAAACAATTCGTTTCCTGTCATTTCAGTTGGTTTTTGCACTCCCATTAATTTTAAAATTGTTGGAGCTATATCTCCTAGCTTTCCATCCTTTAAGTTCGGGTGGAAATCGTTATCAACTAAGATACAAGGTACTAAATTGGTTGAGTGGGCAGTATTCGGGCTACCATCCTCATTGACCATTACATCAGCATTTCCATGGTCTGCAATGATAATGAAGGTATACCCTTTGGATAGACCTGCCTCTACTACTTCTTTAGCACATTGGTCAACCGTCTCCACTGCTTTAACTACGGCTTCAAAAACACCTGTATGACCAACCATATCTGGATTTGCAAAATTCAAACAAACAAAATCAGTAGATTCATTCAATAATTCAGGTATTAGAGCATCTTTTAATTCTGCTGCAGACATTTCCGGTTGCAAATCATACGTAGCAACTTTTGGAGAATTTCTCAAGATATTCTTTTGTCCATTAAATGGATTTTCTCTACCTCCTGAAAAGAAAAACGTTACATGTGGATATTTTTCCGTTTCAGCTAT
>CAZVFE010000179.1:0-1978 GCA_964626405.1 uncultured Cytophagales bacterium
AGTGAAGAGAATTCAAAAGTTTTTTCTAACTTTAGGGTATGTCAGAAATCAGCTTTTCTCAATTAAAAAAATCTATTTTAGAAGGATCAATGGCCCCTGTTTATCTCATACACGGGGACGAGCCCTATTTTATTGATGAAATTCATCATTTAATTGAAAATAATGCGCTTCCAGAGCAGGATCGCAGTTTTAATCAATATATTTTATTCGGAAAAGATACTGATTTGACGTCCGTTATCTCTAAGGCCAATAATTATCCCATGATGGCGGAGCATCAATTAGTATTGGTGAAGGATGCACAATTTTTAAATAGTTTAGGGGGAAAGGGAAAATCTGCAGCTGAAACAGAGGCAAATTCCTTGAAGGTATTGGAAAATTATCTTAAAAATCCGGTAAAATCCACTTATTTGGTTTTCTCTTTAAATTCAAGCTTAGCACGCAATACGAAAATTTATAAATTATTGGAACAATATGTTCAAATATTTCCTTCGATGCAACTCAATGATGGTTCGGTTGGGGATTTCGTAAAAACCTATCTTGGCTCCCACCAAATTCAAATTTCCAGAGAAAACATTGATTTAATTGTAGCGTCAGTCGGTACAGATTTAAAAAGAATTTCTTTTGAATTAGAAAAAATCGTCTTAAATGCTAAAAAAGGGGAAGAAATTTCTTCAGACCAAATCATGAACCTAATTGGTTTTAGTAGGGAATTCAATTTTTTAGAATTACAAAATGCTATAATTGATGGAAATATTCGTGCCCTTCAAAAAATCTTGATTTATTTTTCAAATCAAACAAAAACGAATAATATCGGACAAACTGTTGCTTCTCTTTATGGTTTTTATACGAAATTATTGAAGGCCTATGATCCAAAGGTTCAATCTGCGAATGATTTAGCAAATGCTCTTGGCGTAAAACCCTTTTATGCTCAAAAACTCTTTGGAGCAAAAAGAAAATTAAGCGTGCAGAAAATTGTCAATATCGTCGAAAAACTCCAAGAAGCAGATTTAAGAATCAAAGGAATTAGTCCGGGAAAATATTCTGATAAGGAAATTTTAGAAGAACTTTCCTACCATATTTTAGCTTAAACTAAAATTTTTCAATATCATCCTTGAGGATATAGCCTAATTCACCCCTATTCATGCAATATACCCAGGTATCTTCTTTGCGAATAATCAATATTTTTGATCCTTTATTTAGGGTCTTTTTTACCGATGCACCGGATGAATCAAAATTCCTTAAATAGGCTTTGTCGGGTTTGATGATTCCATAGGAGAAAAAATCCGGAATATTGAAAAATAGGGCTAATATTAGGATATAAATTCCTAAATAATAGAAATAATTTTTGGGTATAAATAAGCCTTTTCTAAACTTAATAAAAAGAATAATTATGGAATAAATTAAGGGTAGGAATAGGATTAAAGCAATAATACTAAAGTATTGAAAATATATCCATCGGATACGATCCCATAAACCTATTTCATATTCTTTTAAACCTCTGCGTTGACCAATTTCCTTTAATCTTTCTGAGATTTTGGGACTAGAATTTAAATGGTTTAAAGAATTCAAATATTTTAACTCATCCAACCAATTATTTTTTCTCTTTGAAATAAAGGCTAATTTAGTTAAAACTGCCTCATTTATTTCTTCACTTTTATTTAAAATATTTAGGTAAATTTTTTCTGCTTTTATAAGTTCATTCTTTTTAAATAAAGAATCTGCAATAAAAATTTCACTTGTATTTTGTTGAGAATTAGCTGGTTGTATGCTGCAAATACAAGCAATGAAAAATATAATTATTTTAATTTTATAGAATATTTGCATAAACCGCATTTTCTTTATAATTTTGCACTGCAATTAGGGAAAAAACTTCCTTAAAAGCAAATGAAGGTCGTTCAGTGAACGAACTTCCCTAGGAGTCCAGAGTGGCTCATTTGAAATATAGGCGCAAGCCAATGATTCCGTAGCTCAGCTGGTA
>CAZVFE010000180.1:0-1938 GCA_964626405.1 uncultured Cytophagales bacterium
CTTGTCCGCAATTTTAATAATCACTCCCTGATAAGGCATTAACTCACCTTCATCTTTAAATCTAGAATAATTATTAATTAAAACATCTTTCAATTCAAATCCTGATAAATCAATTTTGGCCTGGTTCTTATCAAAATTCAATAATACCAATACCTTTTCTCCTTTCCATTCTCTGGTATAGGCATAAATTGAAGGATTTTCAGGATTGATTAACTGATATTTTCCATAAACCAAAACAGGATTCTCTTTTCTCAATTTAGTCAATTTGCGAAAATGGTTCAATACTGAATTTTGATTGGCATTTTCAGCCTCTACATTAATGATTGTTTTGTTTGAATTAACAGGTAGCCAAGGTTTTCCTGATGTAAATCCTGCATTTTCTGAATCATTCCATTGCATAGGAGTTCTTCCGTTATCACGTCCAAATTTTTTCTGTTCATCCAAGAAAGCCTGTACATCACCACCTTCATTCAAAACTTTTTGATAGCCATTCTTTGCTGCAATATCATCATATTGTTCAATGGAATCAAAATAAATATTGGTCATTCCCAATTCATCCCCATAATAAACATAAGGGGTTCCACGCATACTCAAAATAAAAGTATTCAACATCTTGGTAGCAGGCCCTCTAAACTCTTCGGAATCATCGGCAAAACGGGAAACCATCCGAGATTGATCATGATTTGAAAGGAAAATCGACAACCATCCTTTTTCGGCAAATTCTGCATCCCATTTGCTAAATGTCTCTTTCAATAATTTCAGACTATAATCCTTTCTTTTCGGAAGGTCCACACCATCAAAGGCATAAGCCATTGATAATTCATTTCGGTCTTCATCAACTAAATTATGGGCATCCTCAAAACTATTTCCTGCACCTTCGGCTACACTAAAAACATGATATTTAGAAAAAACCTTTTCATTCATTAATTTAAGATAATCATGAATTCCTGATTGCATAGAATAATATTTCATAAATTCCTTTTCATAACCTTTCGGTAATTCAGGAAAACTTGTATCCTTTGCCGCAAATCCAAATGCATCTAATCGGAAACCATCAACTCCCTTTTTTGCCCAATATTCCAGGATATCTACAACCTCTTGCTGAAGTTTAGGGTTCGACCAATTTAAATCAGGTTGCTGTTCTGCAAAATAATGAAGATAATATGCGTTTGTTGTAGAATCATATTTCCAAGCATCTCCTTTTGAATCAAATAAGGAAAAACGATAAGGAGGAGTTCCTTTCTCTGCTGGCCACCAATGATAATAATCTCTGTAAGGATTTTCTCTAGAAGAGCGAGATTCTTTAAACCATTGATGTTCGGAACTAGAATGATTCACCACGATATCCATCACCAATTTAATGCCTCTTTTATGCATTTCATCAATCATCCTATCAAAATCCTCCATGGTCCCATATTGAGAAGAAATTCCACGGTAGTCACTCACATCATAACCATTATCATAATTAGGAGAATCATAAATTGGATTGAGCCAAACTGCATTGACTCCTAAAGATTCAATATAATCCAATTCTTCTATAATCCCTTGGATATCTCCAACCCCATCTCCATTAGTATCCTTGAAAGATCTAGGATAAATCTGATAAACAATTATATCTTTAAAATTAATTTCTTTTGAAACAGGCTCATTTTCAACCCCGCATGCTCCCATTACAAAGAACATTAAAATAATTCCAAATACTTTTTTCATTTTTTTAAATATTAAAATAACTCAGGTTTTTAAAAAGTACCATCAGGCGAATAAATTCGTGGGCTAAATGGGGCTAAATAATTTTTAATTCATTTATTCACTCTTCACTCTTCACTCTTCACTCAAAACCTTATTCCCATTTTTTCAATCCTAATAATTTCTCTCCTAGCTCCGATAATTTGGCAGTTTCATATTTTGATTGTTCCCAATTTCGAGGATCACCAGGAA
>CAZVFE010000181.1:0-1925 GCA_964626405.1 uncultured Cytophagales bacterium
GCCACTTTACCTTCAAATTCAGCAGACATGCCTAAGGTTACCAAGGACATTCCAAATTTAGCCATGGAATAAGCCACATGATTACGAAACCATTTTGCCTCAAAATTCAATGGCGGAGATAAGGTTATTACATGGGGATTCGCAGATTTTAACAAATAAGGTAAAGCCAATTTTGAACAAACAAAGGTACCACGGGCATTTACTCCATGCATCAAATCAAAACGCTTTACATCCGTATGTAATGTATCTGTTAATTGAATTGCGGAAGCATTATTGACCAAAATATCAATTCCCCCAAAAGTATCCACAGCTTTTGACATCAATTCTGCCACTTCCTCCTCTGATCGAATATCAACCTTACAGGCTAATACTTTAGCTCCCAAATTTTCAATTTCTTGGGCAGCAGTATGAATAGTACCTTCCAATTTGGGATGAGGTTGATCTGTCTTGGCTGCAATTACAATATTTGCACCCTCAGATGCTAATTTTTTTGCAATTTCTAGACCTATGCCACGTGAAGCACCAGTTATGACAGCTGTTTTACCTTGAAGTTTCATAATTAGTTTGTTTATATTTTTTCTAAATTACAAAAAATTGACAAATCATTAAAGAAATTAAAATTTGAGTTGTATTTTTGTAGACTAGTAGTATAGTGTAACTTAGTAAAATGCAAATTCCGTTTAAATTAATAAGTCTTTCACACGAAACCGCCCCGCTAGAAATAAGGGAAAAAGTGGAACTTAGCGAAGAGGAGAAAAAAGTACTCTCACTTCGTTATAAGGAGATTTATAATTTAGATGAAATTTTAATTGTTTCCACTTGCAATAGAACTGAAATATATTTTTCCTCTGAAATTGATAATTGCAAACCTTTAATTGAAGAAATTCTTCAATTAAAAAAAATCAAAAATTCAGATGATATTTATCCTTATTTCAAAACCATTCAGGGTAATCTAGGGGCTGAAAAACATTTATTTCAAGTTGCTACGGGATTGAAATCTAAGGTTGTTGGAGACCTTCAAATCCCAAATCAAATCAAACGTTCTTATCAAATTTCAGCAGATTTAGGTTTAGCAGGGCCCTACCTTCACCGTTTAATGCATACTATTTTTTATGCAAATAAACGTGTAACCCAAGAAACATCCTTTAGAGATGGGGCAGCCTCTGTTTCTTATGCAACTGTTGCTTTGGCTGAAGAAATTTCTCAGAGTATTCTAGAACCTAAAGTTTTGATTCTAGGTTTAGGAGAAATTGGCACGGATGTTTGTAAAAACATGGCTGACCGGGATTTTGCAGAAATCACTATTATGAATCGTACCCTGGAAAAAGCTGAAAAAATTGCAAAAGGTACTGAATTTAAGGTAGCAAAAATGGAAGATTTATTTCATGAAATCGACCAGGCAGATATTGTGATTTCTTCCATTAGAACAGAAGAACCTATAATTACCAAGGAAAATATGAAGGATTTAAACTTGGTAAAATTCAAATATTTTATTGACCTTTCCGTTCCAAGAAGTATCGAATCTGGGATTGAAAAAATAGATGGACTTTTATTATATAATATAGATTCCATTAAACAAAAAGCAGATCGTGCGCTTCAGGAAAGAATAGCTTCTATTCCTCATGTTGAATCCATCATTGAAGATAGCTTAGAAGGATTTAAAGAATGGTCTAAAGAAATGGAATTATCTCCGACCATTCATAAATTAAAGGAATCCCTTGAACAAATCCGTAAGGAGGAGTTGAATAGATATGTTAAGGAATTAAGTCCTAAAGAACTAGCCAAATTAGAAAAAATTACCAGCAATTTGGTTCAAAAAATCATCAAACAACCTATCGTGAATCTAAAGGCCGCATGCAAACGCGGGGAATCAGAAAATCTAGTAGATTTATTAAACGAATTATTTAATTTGGAGAAAGTGAAGA
>CAZVFE010000182.1:0-1914 GCA_964626405.1 uncultured Cytophagales bacterium
TTGATATAAAAATCTAAGAATTTTGACGAAATATTCCTATAAAATTTTCCTTAGTACCAATCAATTACCTGAAACTTGGGATGTTGTTTCAAAAAATTGTAAATTTTTGCAAACGGAGTATTTGAAGGTATTAGAAAATGCTTCTCCTACCAATATTCAATGTAATTTTATTGGAATTTTTGAAAGGAATGAGTTAATCGCCACTTCTATTCTCCAGAAAGTAAATTTAAGTTCTATTAATCCATTTAAAGATAATAGGGATTCTATTTTTAATAAAATTCGAAATTATATTTTTAAAAAATATTCCTCTAAGGTTTTAATAATTGGAAATAATTTTCATAGTGGACAAAATGCCTTTTCCCTTGGTCCAAATGCAAAGGAAGAGGATGTATTACAAGTACTTTTTGAAATTTTGAATAAGTTGAAAAATGAATTTAACTTTTCAATCATAAAGGATTTTAATTCGAATGATTTAGACTATATACCTAAAAATTCACTGTATAAAAAAGCAATTTTTTCGACTCAACCAACTATGGTGTTTCATATACCTAGTCATTGGAAAAGTGAGGATGATTATTTTAATGAATTACAAAAAAAATATAGGGATAATTTCAAACGTTGTAGGAAAAGGATGACAGGAGTAACCTCAAAGGAACTGTCTGAGGAGGAAATTCAGGAAAATCTACCGAGAATTAATGAATTGTATTTAGAAATAGCTAATAAGGCTTCTTTTAATACATTTTTCCTTCCTGAAAATCATTTTTTTGAGTTTAAAAATAAACTAAAGGAAGATTTTATTTTTAGGGGATATTTTAAGGATACGAAATTAATTGGATTTAATTCCATTATTAGGAATGGTGAGAATATTGAAACGTATTTTTTAGGATATGATTTAGAATTCAATACAAACAATAAGTTATATGCCAATATGCTATTGGATATGGTGAATTCTGGGATCAAATTTTCTAGTAAATCAATTAATTTTGGTAGAACTGCATTAGAAATTAAGAGTTCCATAGGTGCTGAGCCAATTGAATTATCGGGAATCGTTTATCATAGTAATAAGCTAATCAATTTAAATTTAAGGTGGATATATAATATTTTTGAACCTAAAATAAATTGGCAGTTAAGAACACCCTTCAAGGTAAATAAGGTTAAAAATTTGGAATCAAAATTTGTTACTGAAACAAAAGGAAATAAGAAGTTATTTATTGATCTTTGTAAATAAAAAAGGTATAATGAAAAAAATATTACAAACTATTAGTTTGGTTTTAATTTCTTATTATTCTGTATTTTCGCAATCTGTTAAAGAAAAATTTGAAGAATCGAAAGAATATGCTAATTCAATTGAATTAGCTCAAACAGGAAAAAATGAAATTAAATTTAATTTATTAACTTCTGTAATTGGGTATCCAGAAATTACCTATGAAAGAATATTAGCAACTAATATGAGTATAGGTTCTGTGGCGGCTTTTTCTTTTAATGATAGAACCAATCAATTTCAGGATTATTTACTGGGATTTTATCGAATTTATTTTGGAAAAAAAATAGCCAATGGGCCATTTATTGAATCCAATTTAGGATTAACACATAATAAGGATACCGAAAATTATATTTATTATGATTATGCGCCATGCGCAGTTTGCGATTTCATTTATTATCCGCCCTATGAGCAAAAGAAAACAACGATAAATATGGGAATTGGATTCGCCTTAGGGTATAAATTTTTAACCAAAAATGGGCTTCAGGGTGAAATATTTGGTGGATTAGGGAGGAATTCAGGAAATGCTATTAAAGAAATGTATCCACGAGTAGGGGTTTCAATAGGAAAAAGATTTGGAAAGTAATTGATTTCTAAATTCTATAAAAACTTGCTTTCCATTTAGAATATAATTTTGCTTCTCCTTGTTAGAA
>CAZVFE010000183.1:0-1912 GCA_964626405.1 uncultured Cytophagales bacterium
ATGAAATCTCTCCGATGATACCTGATGGCATAGCCTGCCATTGGGTAGCATCAAATGTCTTATAATCCTTATTTACCATATTGATTTCGTAAAAAATCTTCCATTCTTTACCAGCCATCTCAAAAGCTCTTATTCTGTTGGCTGATAAATTAGTTACCTCCAACTTCAATTCATTTTTATCTTTTAAATTAGACAATTCAATCTCAAAAGGATTAGACCAAACTGTCCCTTGATATTCCCCATTTAAAAATACCCTCACAGACTCCCGCACATCCGGAAATTTTAAAATATATCTATTATTTCCTCCATTTGGTTTATTGAAATAGGTAGTATATTCTGCAGTACCACTAAATGATTCTTCTGCCTTACCTAAGTTTGTCCAAGATTCCAACTGATTTATTTTTCTTGAAGGAGGAAGTACCTCTCCCCCACGCAAAAACTTCAATTCATATTCTCCATTTAAAACAATCTTAGAAGAATTTTCATCTTGATAATTCCAATTTTTCAATGATTCTTTATTGGAAATAACAATAATCGACTTCCCCGATTTTAATTGCAACCTTAACTTCCCATTTAAAAAATGTGAATTTCCTTCCTTCAAATTATCAGGATCGAATAAAAAATAATTTTCTGCATTAGAATTTAATTTTACAAATTCATCAAAATCTTTTGAACCATGATTCACAATAAAATAAACCTGTTTATCCCCTATTTTTCGACGAATAAACTTTAAACCAGCTTGATTTAAGGATTCACCATGAATCTGATTGGATGCCAAAGTTTGTAAAATATTTAAATCCACTGGAAGGCCAGAAGCTAATTCTTTTAATTCTTGTTCCCTTGATTCATAATTTTTGAATCCTGGCACGGATTCTGGTTTACCTTGAAAGAAAACATTCCCTCCAGAATTTTTTAATTCAATCAATTTTTTCATTGTTGAAATTGGCATAAACTTAGAATCTGGCACAACGATGGCCTTATATTTTCCTCCCGGAAATTGAATCATTCCATCAACTACTTTTGCTTCTTTCAAAAATCGATCAGAGAAGAAGTCTACCAAATAACCGTGATCCATTAATTCATTGGCCAAATCATAAAAGGGTCTATCCAATAACCATTCCTCTAATCCATGAATCATTAATTGAACAAATATTTTCCCCTTTAAATAATCTTGCCAAATATCGTAAATAGGCCAATAAAGGGCAATTTCATTATCTGGCTGACCAGCCTGAAGATATTCTTGTACGTTTTTTGTATAGGAAAATAAGGCTGGGGCATCTCGCCATATTTCCATTTGGGGAGCAAAATTAACCGATGCATAAAATTTCCAACCAGGCCAAGCTGCCTTTGGATCTGAATAGGTAGAACCATGTAAAAAAGTATGATTTACCCCATTTAAAAATAATTCCTCTAATTCAGGCTTTGCTTGAGAAAGAGCCACCTTAAAATGATCTCTTAACCAAGTAAATGATTCAGAGGAGATTAAAGGTTTTCCCATGATATGTCCAGCTGAAGAGGAGAATTTCAACATTACTGGATCGGCATCTCCCTCTCGGATATCTTCTAATTCTCTTCTAAAACCAGGAATTTCAAATGGCATAGAGCCGAAAGTTTCACATTCTGGAATATCGGCAGAGGCATAAAAATCCAATAAATTACCAGGGGACCCATGAGCTTGTAATTTAGTTTTATAACCTTTTGAATTTGCCCAGCTCGTCCATGGCTGATCAAAATTCTCTAATAACATATCTGATAAAGTTTCTCGATAATCTGATCTTATTCGATTTGCTATTTCCGAATCTGTTTTTAGATAAATCAAATCTAAATAGGGTCTTAAATCATACCCTCTTCTTTGGATAAATTCATCAAAAAACTCGGGACTAAAATCAGTTCCATAGACTTCGTAACTATC
>CAZVFE010000184.1:0-1866 GCA_964626405.1 uncultured Cytophagales bacterium
TGATCCAACCAAAATCCCACGGGTTGGATATTGGAATACCAAGGATAGGTTGTTGAATTTGAATGACAGTCATTACAAGCGGCAACGAATAAATCATTTACTTCACCTGGAATTTCATATTTAGTTTGAATACCATAGGTTTCCTCCATTGAATTATTTTTTTCAGTAGGGATAAATTGAATAGCCACAATTACGATTAGTAAAGCGATTAAGATCTTTTTCATTTGTTTAATTTTTTGGTAATATTTTTTAAATCTATAAAAATTTTTCCGCTTTTCTCCAATATTGGAAAAAGGAATTAAATTTTCCACTGATATTGGGGAACATCCAGTCTCTAGGATCTTCTAATCCTGAATAATGGTTATTTAACGGATGTTCTTTGAAGATAATTGTTGGTTTGGGAATAGATTTTTTGATTAATTCGTTTAAATCATGGAATTCACCGATGTAAATCTGTATTTCTGAGATATTGGTTGAAAGGGCTAAAATAAAGTTTAAAACTTTTTGTGAGATTGGGAATTTTTCAAATTGAGAGGGCTCCAATAATAGGATTTTATTTTTTGATTCTTCTTTTCTCCAAAGAGGGTCTAGGTTATAGGAATTATAAATTAGAATGGGGGAATCAGGTAGAAAAATTAATTTTTTAGGTTCTGGAAAAATCAATTTTTCTGGAATAAATTCTGAAGTAATTTTTAATTCTTGAGGGATATTTCTTGATTCAATTTGATCATAAGGTAGGTCTATAAAAGTATTTCTTTGGATTGAATAGGCGTATTTATTTAAATTTTCCTGATTGAAATAATATTTTTTGGACGAGAAACTACCGGCTACCCATTGCCATGAAAGGGCATTGCTAGCCAGATCTCCGTCTAATAAATGATAGTATAACCATTTTGCAGGCATGGACCAATGAGATTTTCCAAAATTACAGGCAAGGGAGGCTGTATACATTCTAAAATGATTGTGTAAATAGCCCGTTTCAAATAGATTATTTAGTTGTTTATCTATTGCTTTTATTCCGGTAGAGGCATTCAAAAGAGTTTTTGGAATTTCGAAATTTTGAACATCTACTTGTGGATGTTTAAGGTCTTCAAAAATTCTATCTCCCTGCTGGATCCATGTATATTGGTAAAAATCTCTCCAGGCAAGTTCTTGGATGAGTTTGAAAGATTCTTCTTTGGAATAACCATTGGATAGAATGGCTTGAAAGATTTGTTTCGTTGAAATTACTCCTCTTGAAATATAGGGAGATAACCTAGTAACTTTTCCATCAATAAAGTTTCGAGATTTCGCATAGGAAATAGGATTTATGGAATCTATAAGACCAAGAATGGATGAGTAGTTTGTAGGGAAATTCATGGAATAGAAAACCCAAAAAATAGGGGAAAGGTTTAGACTATTTCGAAATTTCCATAGTCTAGGTACATATCATTATTGGATTTAAAGTCTTTATATTGGTTTGAAAGAGTTTTTGATTGGTCTGATTTGGTAGATTTTTCTAGAAAAATTTTTATATCAGTTTTGGTAGTGATCAGGATTTTCTGTTTTAAATTCAGGAAATCATATTCAAAATTGACCGATTTTAAATCCTTTAAAGAATAAAATTTAAAATAGGTATTATTGTTCAATTTGGTCTTAATCCTGATTACTTTCATTGTAAGGAATTATGTAAATTTTGTAAATATAATTATTTTGATAAAAAATGGACTAAAAAAATATAATAATTTTTTTTGATGAAATCTTGTATAATTCAAATAGAGAATCTATTTTTGCAGTCCCAATAAGGGTAATTCCTCCTTAGCTCAGTTGGTTAGAGCACATGACTGTTAATCATGGGGTCCTAGGTTCAAGCCCTAGAGGGGGAGC
>CAZVFE010000185.1:0-1854 GCA_964626405.1 uncultured Cytophagales bacterium
AGTTTTGAGAACCCTGAATTATTTGGTTATATTGGAGTCATGAGTATGGGATTTGCAGATTTAAGTAGATTTGGAATACAAGTAGATGTTTCTAAAAGGGATGAACAAATTGAGGCTTTAAAAAAAGCTAAACCAAATTTATATTGGATTGCTTGTGGAAAAGATGATTTTTTAATTGAAAGTGTGGTTACCATGCGAAAAGAATTGGATAAGCATTCCTTTAAATATACTTACAGAGAAAGTGAGGGAGGACATACATGGAATAATTGGAGAGTTTATTTGTCTGAATTCTCAACGATGATTTTTAAATAAATTTTTATTTTAATATTGAATAAATGAAATTATTAGCCAAGATTTCCATCTATTTTTTTTGCCTATTTTTTATAAATTCCATTTCTGCTCAGAATAATTATGGGTTGAAAATTGATAAGTCTAAACAGGAAAGAATATTAATTACCACTGACTTGGAGGTGGATGACATGAACGGTATACTTTTAAGTTTAATTTATTCTGACCAGTATGACCTAGCAGGAATTGTATGGACTTCAGGAATGTATCATTTTAGTGGGGATGGAGGAAAGCATACTTTAGGGGAAATTACGCCAAATTTTCGGTGTAATGCTCAGCATTGCGAGCATCGGGTGAAATCGGCTGCGGATCTTACCGAATATAGACCTGCAGATCCTACTTGGTTGGATAGAATATTAGATTTTTATGAGGAAGACTTTGAATTCATGAGTAAAAATAATCCAAATTTTCCTGATCCAGATTATCTTAGAAAAATTACTAAAGTTGGCAATATTGAATTTGAAGGAGATTATCGGTTTGAAACAGAAGGTTCTAACTTTATCATGAATTGTATTTTAGACGATGATGAGCGAATTCTCAATATACAACACTGGGGAGGAATCAATACCACAATTCGTGCTCTTTATTCGATATATGAAAAATATCATGATACTAATCAATGGGAGGCAATTTTAAATAAGGTAGTCAATAAAGTAAGGTTTCGGGGAAATGGTGAGGATAATTGCAGAAAGGATAGTAAAATAGATGAAATGTTTCCTGGTTTGAATGATGGTAAATTTGAGTTCGGATTTTTTAATTATGGTTCTTTTTTTGCTTCTTCGTATAATTCTCCTAGAAGATCTTCAGATGAATTGCAAAAATATTTACATGCCGATTATATTTTAGATGCTTATAAGAATAACCATGGTAAATTAACGGGAGAAATATGGTTAATGGGTGAGGGGCGTTCAATTTTTGGAGAACCGATTATTTATAATTATGGTTTGATTACCTATATGGATTGGGCGAAATCTGCCGAATTAGGCTGGGGGCCTGAAAGTTTAAAGGATTTTAAAAGAGCAGATTTTAAACCCTTTGATTGGGGAATTTGTCAATTTGGAACCGCCTCACATATAAATATTGGTTTGAGAAAAGATTTGAATAATCGCAATGATTATTTTACCATAAAAATGTGGGAGGAACTTGCTGCAAGGGCAGATTGGGCCATTATGCTTCCTGAAAATTGTAATCACCCACCCATTCTTTCCTCTGAAAAATTGGAATTTCGAGGAAAACCAGGGGATAAAATTTTGATGAAAGGAGAAGGTGTTGATCCAGATGGAAACAAATTAATCCCTAGATGGTGGGTCCCTAATTATAGTTCAACCTATAAAGAGGGGAAGGGTGAAAATTTAAAAGTATCCAATCAGTCAAGTTGGAAAACTGAATTCTCTATTCCAATGGATGCCAAACCTGGAGATTTGTTTGCAGTTAATTTGGAAGTAGTAGATGAAGCGGACCGACCAATGACTAGATTTATTCAATATTTAATAGAAGTTGAGTAGA
>CAZVFE010000186.1:0-1799 GCA_964626405.1 uncultured Cytophagales bacterium
GCAGGATCATTTTCTTTCAATAATTCCTCCAAATGATTTAAATCGATATTGCCCTTATCATCATTTCTGATATACAAAATTTTCTTTCCCAATTTTTCTAAAATATCCAAGCTATGAAGTACAGCATGATGTTCCATTTTAGAGGAAATAATTACCTGACGATCTGTTCCAAACAATACCGTATTGTCGGCCTCTGTTCCTCCTGAGGTAAAAAATACCTCTGCAGGGGCAGCATTAATTAATTGGGCAATTTTCTTTCTTGAATTTTCTATCAATACCTTAGCTTTTCTTCCATCAGAATGAATAGAGGAAGGATTGGCTGTGAAATCCTTCATCAAAGGCAATATTTCCTCCATCACCAATGGGTCCATCGGCGTGGTAGCGGCATTGTCTAGATAAATTCTTGGTTTCATTAAGCTATTTGTTTGTTGACGAAATCGATAATTTTTTGAGCAAATCCATTTGCCTCCTCTTCTGTTCCTGCCTCCGCATATATACGAATAATTGGCTCAGTATTTGATTTTCTTAAATGAACCCAGCCATTGGCAAAATCCACTTTTACGCCATCAATTGTATTCACATTTTCATGGGAATATTCCTTTGCAACAGCAGATAATAGTCCATCAATATCGATAGAAGGTGTTAATTCAATTTTATTTTTTGAAATAATATAATTGGGAAAAGTATTTCGATATTCCGAACATTTCATTTTCTTCTTCGCTAGAGCGGTCAAAAATAATCCTACTCCAACTAAAGCATCTCTTCCATAATGGGATTCTGGATAAATGACACCTCCATTTCCTTCGCCTCCAATAATGGCGTTTTTATCCTTCATTTGAGTAACTACATTGACTTCTCCAACTGCAGCAGCAAAATATTCTCCCCCATGCTTTTCTGTCACATCCCTCAATGCTCTGGTGGAAGACAAATTAGAAACCGTATTTCCTTTTTTATTTTCTAAAATATAATCAGCCACCGCCACTAAGGTATATTCTTCTCCGAAGGGGGTTCCATCCTCTGATATAAAACAAAGTCGATCCACATCCGGGTCAACCACTACACCTAAATCAAAATCATGTTTTTGTATCGTGGAAATAATGGTTGTTAAATTTTCTGGTAATGGTTCTGGATTATGCGCAAAATAACCTGTTGGCTCTCCAAATAATACGGAAACCTCTGCAACGCCCAAGGCTTTTAATAAACGAGGCATGACAATCCCTCCTGAGGAATTTACGGCATCTACAATAATTTTAAAGTTTGAAGAACGAATGGCTTCCACATCAACTAATTCTAATTCTAAAACATGGTCGATATGCTTTTGGAAATAATCCTCAACTATTTCAATTTTACCCATTTTATCATAAGCCACAAATTCAAATTCATTCTTTTCAGCAATATTCAATAATGCTTTTCCATCTAAATCTGAAATAAATTCTCCTTTTGAATTTAATAATTTTAGGGCATTCCATTGGGCTGGATTATGCGAAGCAGTAAAAATGATACCACCAGCAGCTTTTTCCCAAGCTACGGCTAATTCCACCGTGGGAGTAGTGGATAATCCAATATCCATCACATCCCATCCTAATGAAATTAAGGTATTAACCACTAAAGATGAAACCATAGGACCGGATGTCCTGGCATCTCGTCCCACAATTATTGTATTTGAAGGATTATTTTGGCTTCTCAACCAAGTACCATAGGCTGAAGCGAAGGTTACAATATCCAATGGGGTCAATCCATCACCTGGCTTTCCACCGATGGTCCCTCTAATTCCTGAAATAGATTTTATTAAACTCATG
>CAZVFE010000187.1:0-1790 GCA_964626405.1 uncultured Cytophagales bacterium
ACCTTAATTTGCCCTAATTCATGTAATTTTTTAATTAAACGGGAAATTACTTCTCTTGAAGAGTTCATTTCTTGGGCAATTGTTGTAAAGGAAACCTTTAATTTTTTGGTTTTTAAGCTCTTGGATTGTTCGTGTAGGTACCACATTAATCTTTGGTCGAGGTTTTTAAAGGCAATTTGATCAACCATGATTAATAGTTCTTCAAATCTACTTCTATACGTTTCTAGTACAAACTGATACCAAGAAGGGAATTTCAATGCCCAATCGTCCATTAATTCAATAGGGATAGTAATTACTGTGGTAGGAGTGAAGGTCCTAGCCATGATTTCAGAATCCAAGTTCCTTACTGCGCAAGTCATTGAAATTGCACAAGCTTCACCAGGATGTAAATTATACATGAAAATTTCATTCCCTTCTTCGTCTTCCCTGAAAACCTTTATACCCCCTTCTAGAATAAGGATCGCATGCCGAATTTTTTGTCCTGTTTTCATTAACAATTCATCGGATTCGAATTTTCTAATATGTCCGACTTTTTCAATGGATTTCAGGAGATCATTTTCGAAATTTTGGTATAAATTTTTGGTTTTTTCTGAAATACTCATAAATCAATAATTTTTCCTTCTTTTGCACTTTCAAAAACTAAATCGATTATTTTCATCGAATTTAAACCAGCATGAATATCAATTTCAAAGGTTTTATTTTTTCGAAGACCTTGGTAAATATCTTCATAATAATTAAAATAATTTCCTTGAACAGACTCTATGGTTCTTTTTCCTTTTTCATCATGGATGGTTCCATAATCTTCAACCGCATCTTTTCCCCAATTAGTTCCTGTTGGTTTTAAATCTTTTAATAAATCTGCTTCTTGTCTATCAGAGCGAGACTTTAAAAATGAGCCTTTTGTGCCAAATACTTGAAAGGAAGGAACGGTTTCTTTATAAAAATAGCCTCCTTTTAGTCGAACACGTAAAGATGGATAGAGTAATAGAATTTCAAAATAATCTTCAACCAAGGTATTATTTCGCATTTTTCTTAAATCAGCAAAAACTGATTGGGGCATTCCAAATAGAGATAAAGCTTGGTCCAAAACATGGGGGCCAAGATCTCTGACTATTCCGGATCCTGAATTTTGGGTTTCTTTGTGAACCTTTGGAGAAAGATCTGGATTGAAGCGGTCATAATGGAATTCAGCTTCTACGATATCTCCTAGACTTCCATCTTGTATTACTTTTTTTACAGTTAGGAAATCTGAATCCCACCGTCTATTTTGGAAGATAGAGATTTTTAGATTTTTGGATGCAGCTAAATCGGCCAATTCTTTCGCTTCTTCGTAATTAGAAGTAAAAGCCTTTTCAACTACGATATGTTTTCCTGCTTGAAGAGCTTTTTTTGCAAATTCATAATGCGTATAAGTTGGGGTATTAACGACAACCAATTCAACCTCCTCATCTGCTAAGATTTCTTCAAAACTGGAATAAGATTTTACATTTGGATAATGGTCTTGGATTTTTTTTGTGGAACGTTCCCATGCGCCCATTAATTTAAAACCAAGATGTAATTCAATAAAAGGTGCGTGAAATACACGCCCTGACATTCCAAAAGAAAGCAGGGCGGCATTAATTAATTTTTCTGACATTCTAAATTCCTTTTTCTACGTATTCTCTACATTTTTTTACTTCCTCCACGGCATTTGAACCTTCTGGAATATTATATTCTAATTCAATTGACATCGGAATAAAGTATTTATTGTCTCTCACTAATTTAACAACCTCTAAAATAGGGGTATTTCC
>CAZVFE010000188.1:0-1785 GCA_964626405.1 uncultured Cytophagales bacterium
TTCTAAAATGCTTCCGGAATAAATTCATGAATGATTTTATACCAAGATAGAATCTTCTTGATATCGGATGAATAAACCTTTTCTTGGTCATAATTTGGGACAATCGTTCCCATTTCAGCAAATAATTCTTCATCACTTGCTTTTTTAGGATCGAATTCCATATTTCCCTGGTATTTTTCGTGAATTTTTTTGAATAATTCGTCAAACGGAAGGGTAGATTCTTGATGATCCTCCAAATAAAGAGAAATATCGTTTAATACTGAAATTCTGGTTTGTCCGGATACGACCATTCTTTTTTTGGCTGCGTCCAAGGTTTCTACAATTACCCCGTTTCGTGTAGGTTTTAATATTTTAAATAATCCTGGTTTCCCAGAGATATGTGCAATTTCTTTTAATTTTTCCATTGTTTTTAATTGTGAATGCAAAACTACGAATTTTATATTACTCCTTGAATAATTTCTTCTATACTCTCTAGAATTTCTTCTCGTCCAAGGTTTTTTTCTGCGGAAGTGATAAAAATAGGGGGAATTTCAGCCCAAGTTTTAAGTAATTCTTTTTGGTAAGCCTCCACATTGGCTTGAGCCTTAGTGGCTGAAAGTTTATCTGCTTTGGTGAAAACAATGTAAAAAGGAACTTGGTTTTCGCCCATTCTTTGCATAAATTCTAGATCTATTTTTTGGGGTTCATGACGAATATCCACCAAAATATATAGGCATTTTAGGTTTTCTCTTTGAAAAAGATAATTAAAAATCATTGCTTCAAACACCTTTCTAAGCTCTTTGCTCACCTTTGCAAAACCGTAGCCCGGTAAATCTACTAGGTGCCAATTTTCATTGATTAAAAAATGGTTGATCAGCTGGGTTTTTCCTGGTGTAGAGGATGTTTTAGCTAAAGATTTATTTTTGCAAATAGAATTGATTAAAGATGATTTACCTACATTGGATCTACCAATAAAGGCAAACTCAGGTAAGGGAGTGTTCGGGCATTGCGAATAGTCTGAACTACTCTTAACAAATTTTGCAGATTGAATAATCATGCCACAAAATTAACTATTAATTCACAAAAAGAACTAATTTTGCAATCGAATATGGAAAAATTAAAAAATAGTTTATTACTTCAAGCAGCGAATGGTGAAAATGTAGACCGTGTGCCGGTTTGGGTAATGCGTCAGGCTGGAAGAATCCTTCCAGAATATAGAGAAGTGAGAGCAAAGGCAGGGTCCTTCATTAATTTAGCTACTAATCCTGAATTAGCAGCGGAAGTTACACTACAACCCGTGAGACGTTTTGGGGTAGATGCTGCCATAATTTTTTCAGATATTCTAGTGGTTCCTGAGGCCATGGGTTTACCTTATACCATGGAAGAAAAGAAAGGACCCTTATTCCCAAAAACTATTCAGAATATCCAAGATATTGAATCATTGAATCCAGTGGACCCAGAGGACCAATTAGGTTATGTGCTCAAGGCCATCGATTTGGTAAAACAAGAATTGAATGGCTCTATTCCTTTGATAGGATTTGCAGGAGCGCCCTGGACAATCTTCTGTTATATGGTAGAGGGAAAAGGTTCTAAGACCTTTTCTTTAGCAAAGAAAATGTTATTTACTGACCCTCAAATGGCTCATGCCTTATTAAGTAAAATTACGGATGTGACCATCGATTATTTAAAAGCCCAGATTAAGCATGGCGCAAATTTAGTCCAAGTGTTTGATTCTTGGGCAGGAATATTAGGTCCGAAGGAATATGCGGAATTTGCAACGCCTTATTTGGGTAGGATTGCTTCCGC
>CAZVFE010000189.1:0-1783 GCA_964626405.1 uncultured Cytophagales bacterium
CTTTTTTAAAGGAGAGGCATAAAACCTCTCCTTAATAGTACTTTTATTTAAAAAACACCAATATAAATTATCATGAAAAATTTAAAATTAATTAGGCCTTTTGGCCTAATGCTGGTTACCCTATTGTTCTTCAATCAAAATTTATTTTCTCAGGAATTAGGATATGAATTAAGAACAAATACAAAATCATATTTATATTTTGGATATTCTGGTTTTGAATTAAGACATAGAACTGATTTAAAAGAAAACCGAATTACATATCGTTATAATATTAATCTTGACAAGAAAAAGAAATTAACTTTTTCAGTTCCTTTACACTATAAAGTAGAAAAACAATCACCTACCCTTGAGCCTAGAATTATTTATTCATTTCCAAAATTTAAACTTTGGGCACAACAGGAATTTTGGATTGATCAAAAGTATAATTTAGCAATTGCAGCGGATATTAAAGTAAATAAAATTACTTATAGAATTGGTTGGGACAATTCCAATACCTTTAGATTTAGGATGAAATATTCTTTAAAATAATATTAAATTCTAAAACGTAAACCAGAATAATACATCGCTCCATAAATTGGGCCCCAAATCATAGTCGCATCAAAATTAGGCGAATAGGGTTGGGAAAAATTTAGGATAGGATTCGTTTGCTTAAAGCCAAATATATTCTCTCCTCCCCAATATATTTCCCATTTCTTTATGGAGCGGGTAACCTGGAAATTCGAAACCGTAAAATTCGGACTATAATAATCGTTTATCGGTACACGCTGTCTACCATTCATTATAAAAGTATAATCAAATTTCCATTTAGATCCGGTTGTAAAATAGGCTAAATTAACCAAAACCCTATCCTTAGAAATAAAAGGTTTATCCCTCCTAATTAAATATTGTCCGGCTCCATAATCTGCCTTCACATCTTGTAATCTATAAGAAGCTTTTAAGTCAAACCTTTTAAATGGACTATAATTTACCTCTAATTGAAAGGTATTTGAAAAGGATTTCCCTTGTCCTAAATAATAATGTATTTGGTTAATGGTTTCCATGTCCCAAATCCATTGTTGATTAAAATGGGTTGAATAATAATCCAATAAGAAATTGGCTTTTCTGCCCCCAATGATGCGATCAAAACTTATTCCAATTCCATAATTCCAAGCAATATCTACTGGGCTTCCTTGGTCAATTATTAAAGTTCTTTGATTGGCCAAATAGGAATAATTATCTGCTATATAATTGATTCTTCTCCATCCTTTTCCTGCTGAAGCTCTTAAAATAAAATCTCTTGAAATATCCCATTTAATATGGGTTCTTGGCACCCATTTAGTGCCTAAATTGTTATGAAAATCTACCCTATTCCCAATCACCCAATTAAATTTCTCAGGTATGGTATACGAATATTCATAAAATATTCCTGGTACTTTTTCAATTCTACTGAACGAATAATCAAGATAATTTTCTGAGACCTGATCATATAAATAACTCAAACCAGCCTTATAAGTATGATTCGTGTTTCCAATGATATTCTGATAAATTAAATTTCCATAAAAACTATTTTCAGTGCCTACATAAGGGTTGATTCCAAAATATGAATCATTTTTATGCATTGCAGATTGAAGAATTAGGCCAATTCCCTTATAAGGTTTATTTTGAAATAATTTAGCAATTTTACCAAATGCCTCACCTCTTTCGGTTTTGGAACCAAATTGGTATTTATTGGCATTGGGGATATCATTCGTTTGTCCCCCAAGCCGATTTTCATTAATATAATTTCCCCCAAATTGTACTACCC
>CAZVFE010000190.1:0-1771 GCA_964626405.1 uncultured Cytophagales bacterium
GTACAAAAAGTAATTCCATTGCATGGCTCATCAAAGGCATTCATCAATTCCTCCAAATCTTTATCTGTACTTACAACTCTGGGTAGTCCCAACAAAGGCATAGGAGGGTCATCTGGATGAATACAAAGTTTTATTCCCAATCTTTGAGCTGTAGGTCCAATTTTTTGAATAAAATAAAAAAGATTTTCCTTTAATTCCCTCGCCCCAATTTCTTTATAATTATTAAGAAGATCTTGGAAATTAGATAATTCAAAAGCCTCTTCAGAACCAGGCAAGCCTAATAGTACGGTGTTCTCTAATTCTTTTTTCTCGATTGAATTTAAATTAAAAAATTTTTCTTCCGCTTTTTTAACGATTTCATCGGAATAGTCATTTTTTGAATTGGGCCTTTTTAATATAAATAAATCAAAACAGGCAAAGTCGATCATGTCAAATCTCAACCCCTCAGATCCATCCTCAAAACGATAGGTTAAATTTGTTCTAGACCAATCCAAAACAGGCATGAAATTATAGCAAACAGTGAAAATGCCCTTAGAGGCTAAATTCTCTAAACTCTCAATATAATTTTCTATATATTTTTCTCTGCTAGGAAGGCCTTTTTTTATATCCTCATGAACAGGCAGACTTTCCACCACCAACCAATGGAGACTCAAATGTGAATCATTATCCTTTTCAATTATTTCAATTCTTTCTTGAATTTCCTCCTTGGTCCAGATTTGGCCAACTGGAATTTGGTGTAGAGCTGTGACAATACCTGAGCAGCCGGCTTGTCGTATATGCATAAGTGGTACTGGGTCTTGCGGCCCAAACCAACGCATTGTATGAATCATATAAAATAGGTTATTCTTTTTCTAGGTAGTCTTCCAACCAATCTTTTCCTGCCTCTAAAGCTACTGCTGCACCTATACTAGCAAGAATACTTGTAAGGCTTTCCCCTGGTTTGTTTTTGATCTCCTCTTCTTCCTCATTTTCATCATCACCGCTCAATAGGGATAGAAGTAAATATCCTCCTGCTAAAACTCCTCCAGCAATCAGGGCTGTTTTTACACCTTTCTTCAAGGTGCCACTTATTTCATCCACCTCCGTATCCAATTCCTTTTCAATTGAATTTAATCTAGATTCTAAGTCCCTTCTATTTGCCTTTGAAATCGCCATTAGAGATTCTTTTTTTGCTTATTCATTAGAATAATCGAAACAATTATAGAAAATAATCCGGAGATTAAATATCCTAAATAATCACTTTCTAAAATTTTATTTAATATTTCAGATATGCCAAATAAAACTAATAAAATCCCGATGATTAATAGTCCGGCAATTAATAAGAATGAAAATATTCGGTTAAAAAGGCCCTCAATCGTTTCCTTGAAATCAAGTTTAATCAACTCAATTTTGGTTTCAATATACCCTTTAACTAATTCAACTAACCGATTATTTTCAAAAAAACTCATTATCTCTGCATTAATTTTGCCTCAATTGAATGTTGCGTATGAGGCACTAATCTTAAACGCTCCTTAGAAATTAATTTTCCAGTTACGATACATACCCCATAGGTTCCATTCTTGATTCTAATTAAAGCCTTTTCAAGGTTATCTGCAAATTTTTGTTGTCTTCCAGCTAATTGGTTCATAGATTCTTTCTCAGCTGTATCAGCCCCATCTTCCAAAATTTTTGAATTGGACGCAGTATCATCTGTTCCAGAATCATTTTTTTTGGATAATGTTTCCATTAAATATTGAAGTTCTTTTTTTGTTTCCGCAAGTTTTTGCTGAAT
>CAZVFE010000191.1:0-1718 GCA_964626405.1 uncultured Cytophagales bacterium
TCGATTTTTAGTCAATTCGGATCCGACTTATAACTTAGAAAAGTACAATTTATGAATCGTTATTTATTTATCATTCGTGGACCCATTTCAGGGGGAATAAGTCAGGAGGAAACTACTTACGAACAAGAGGTTTTACAAATCCGTGAATGGTTAAAAGGAATTAAGTCTGAATACCAAGAAATGCTTTATCAAAAATTGGGATCGAACCATTTGACCTTAGGTGCATCGGGGGAAATACAGAATTTATTAAAAACCCAATTAGATGGAGGAGAAATCATCCAATTATTCACGATTATCCTTCCAGATTGGGAAAATGCTGAAAAAATAGCCAAAACTTTCCCTTTTCCAAGCGAATTTTATACAATTGAAGTTAGAGATGTTTTATAATAAAAAAACCCCTTAAAATTAAATTAAAAGGGGTTTTCGATCTGAATAAGAAGAAAAAACCAATGGTTTAATCGTCCTGAGAATCTAAAATTTGATTATAGCTTCACCTCTCCTACCATATTTTCTGGTCTTACCCACTCATCAAACTCCTCAGCTGTAAGGTATCCAAGCTGTATCGCTGTCTCTTTTAGAGTTGAACCGTTCTTGTGAGCAGTTTGTGCAATCTCTGCTGCTTTATAATAACCTATCTTTGTATTCAAAGCTGTTACTAGCATTAAGGAATTGTCAACATGCTTTTTGATATTCTCTTCAAGTGGACGAATACCTACTGCACATTTATCATTGAAAGAAACGCAAACGTCGCCAATAATTCTAGCAGAATGAAGGAAGTTATAAACCATCATTGGTTTAAATACATTCAATTCAAAATGTCCAGATGCTCCACCAATATTAATTGCCACGTCATTTCCCATAACCTGAGCAGCAACCATCGTCATGGCTTCACATTGGGTTGGGTTTACTTTACCTGGCATAATGGAAGATCCTGGCTCATTATCTGGGATAAAAATCTCTCCGATACCTGAACGAGGACCCGAAGATAACATTCTAATATCATTTCCAATCTTCATTAAGCTTGCAGCAACCGTTTTAAGTGCCCCATGAGCCTCAACAATTGCATCATGGGCTGCTAGAGCCTCAAACTTGTTTTCGGCTGTTATAAAGGGCAATTTGGTTAGTTTAGCGATATTCTCTGCAACCTTCTCCGAATAACCTTTGGGAGTATTGATTCCTGTTCCTACTGCTGTTCCTCCTAATGCTAATTCAGATAAATGGGCTAAGGTATTTTTAATCGCTTTTAAACCATGATTTAATTGCGATACATAACCTGAAAATTCTTGTCCCACCGTAAGTGGTGTAGCATCCATAAAATGGGTTCTACCAATTTTTACTACATTTTTGAATTCCTTAGCTTTTGCATCTAACGTATCTCTTAATTTCTCAATCCCTGGAATAGTAACTTCCATGATAATTTTATAGGCTGCGATATGCATTGCCGTAGGAAATGTATCATTGGAAGATTGAGATTTATTTACATCATCATTTGGGTGAATAAATTTTTGCTCATCTGTAAGCACTCCCCCATTAATTACGTGGGCACGATAGGCTATCACCTCATTGCAATTCATATTGGATTGCGTACCAGAACCCGTCTGCCAAACCACTAAGGGAAATTGATCATCTAATTTTCCTGCATGTATCTCATCACATACTTGTCCAATTAAATCCTTTTTCTTTTCATCTAAAACTCCACATTCAAAATTTGTAATTGC
>CAZVFE010000192.1:0-1683 GCA_964626405.1 uncultured Cytophagales bacterium
AGGCCCAGGAGATTTTCAAAAACTCTATCAAGAATATTTGAAAACAAGGAATTAAAAAGATTTTATTTTTATAACTATTTTTAGTTTAAATTAAATAAAAATAGTATAATATTCATTTTCTATATTATTTTTTCGATTTTAATTGCATTATTCTAATAATATTCTAATTTTATAGAAAGCATTTAAATACGAATTATCATGAATATTATGGAATTAATTCATTCCTATAAACCTAGGATAGGTTGGGATGAAATGAAAGGAGTCAATGGTATTCGAGAGGAATATCTAAATTTTTTAGATTCAATTAAAAATTTAAGTCTTCAAGACCTAGAATTTAAACAACAGATTTCCACTGAATTATTCATGAATCAAGGAATAACATTTACTGTTTATTCTGATAATGAAGGAACTGAAAAGATTTTTCCCTTTGATATTTTACCCAGAATTATCAATCATTCTGAATGGGAAATGATTGATAAAGGTATCAAACAGCGATTAAAGGCCTTAAATATATTCTTAAAAGATATTTATTCTAATCAATCCATAATTAAGGATGGAATAATATCTCCAAAAATTATTGCGAGTTCCCCTGGTTTTTGTCTCCAAGCGATGGGCATTTCTGTTGCAAATGATATTTATTCCCATATTGCAGGTATAGATTTAATTAAAGGAGAAAATGGTGAATGGTATGTTCTGGAAGATAATTTGAGAACACCTTCTGGGGTTTCCTATATGTTGGAAAATCGAGAAATTACCAAAAGATTGTTTCCAGAATCCTTTAATTTAAATAAAGTTTTAAAGGTAAATAATTACCCAATTATTCTCTATAATAATCTTTGTTCGCTTAGCCCGAGGGCAATTTCAAATCCTGTGGTTGTTATTCTTTCTCCTGGGGTTTATAATTCTGCCTATTTTGAACATACCTTCTTGGCACGACAGATGGGTGTAGATTTAGTTGAAGGAAGAGATCTAGTCGTAGACAATGATATAGTTTATATGAAAACCATTTCAGGTTTATCAAGAATCGATGTAATCTATCGAAGAATTGATGATGATTATTTAGATCCTTTGAGTTTTAATTCTAATTCAATTTTGGGGGTTCCAGGTATATTAAATGCTTATCGAAAAGGGAATGTTTCCATCGTAAATGCCATAGGAAATGGTATTGCAGATGACAAAGCCATTTACAATTTTGTGCCAGAAATGATTGAATATTATCTAAATGAAAAACCAATATTAAATAATGTGCCGACTTATTTTATGAATAATCTGGAACATTTTTCTTTTTTAAAGGAGAATATTCAAAATATGGTTGTGAAAAGAACCAACCAATCTGGTGGTTATGGAATGTTAATGGGAAATGCAAGTTCAGAAAAGGAAATAGATCTTTATTTGAAACAAATTGAGAAAAGTCCAGATGAATTTGTTGCCCAACCAATCATTCAATTAAGTACTGTTCCCTGTTTTATTGATGGGAAACTCGTAGCCCGACATGTTGATTTTAGGCCTTTTGCCATTTATGGTAAGGATGAAATCACGATTATACCTGGTGGTTTAACCAGGGTAGCCTTAAAAGAAGGCTCATTAGTGGTCAATTCCTCTCAAGGTGGGGGAAGTAAAGATACTTGGATAATTTAATTTTAATCGTATGCTTAGTAGAATTGCAGAATCAATTTTTTGGCT
>CAZVFE010000193.1:0-1681 GCA_964626405.1 uncultured Cytophagales bacterium
TTGAATTTCGGTTTTCCCTAAAATGGGGGGAAAGGATTTCGATATTGGCTTGATTGCAGCAATCTTGAATATTTTGATGTAAATCTGAATATATTTTGGCTTGAATATTAGGTTTTTTTGTATAGGCATTAATTTGATAAGAAACATAAAAATCATCTAAACTCAATTGTAAAACAAAAGGTTCTGGACTTAATTCGATAGATTCAGTCATTTTTGCAGCCTTAATTAGAGTTTCGTGCATTAATTTCCAATTGACATCATATCCGATTGTAACTGTACTATGCAATATTAAACCATCACCATTTTCAGCCTCATTACTATAATTAATGGTATAATTATTCATTACAGTAGAATTTGGGATTGAAACAATTTCATTTTTTACCGTTTTTATTCTGGTAACCAATAAGGATTTTTCAATTACAATACCAACCACTTCTCCAATTTTAACTCTATCTCCTAATTTAAATTGTCTCATATAGGTTAAAACAATTCCAGCAACTATATTAGAAAGAGAGCCAGCTGAACCAAAAGTGAATAAGAAACCTAAAAAAACAGAAACTCCTTGAAAAATTGGAGAGTCACTGCCGGGCAAATAGGGAAAAATAAGGACAAACATAAAGGCTAATAATAATACCCTTAATATTTGAAAAGTAGGATTAGCCCAATCAGGATAAAATCCATTTAATTTTAAATTTTCATTTTCAATTTCATTTTTAATATAATTCAAGCCCTTTAAAAGGTATTTAAACAAGAATATAATTACAGTGATAGTGAATAAATTGGGCAGATAATTCCAAAGGGAAAATAATATTTTACTTAAAGGATTTAATACATAACCAAATAAAGTTTTTGCTAAGTCTTCAGTAAAAGGAAAAAGACTAAAAATTAAAGGAAGAGAACTATAGACAGCTAAAAAATAAATTAGCCACTTAATTAAATTTAAAGTAGAATGAATTAAATTGATTTGTTTTGAGGAATTTATTAATTCGTATTCTTTAATTTTTATACCATTAAAATATTTTCCTTCTAATAAAGTTACCTTTTTATTTAACCATAAAAATAATTTATTAATGCTCCAAATAATTACAATTATGGTGCTAATAATTAAAAATACTAAACCAATTTTTAAAACTAAATCCCAATTCATATAATAGCCTTTATTTAGATTTTCAAGTTAAATATACATTAGATTTTTATATTAAATTCAATTAGGTTTTATATATTTGGTTTGAAGCTTATATTAATTTATGAAAGAAATTAAAAACAGATATTATTTAATTTTACTTTTATTAATAGTAATTCTACTTTGGGGAACTTCAGCCATATTAATTTTGACCTATTTAGAAGATTGGAATTCAAGAGGAACCTTTGGAGATTTATTTGGAGCAGTTAATGCTCTATTTTCTGGTTTAGCTTTTGCTGGATTGTTGTATACAATCAATTTAAGTAAAAAGGATTTAGAAATCCAAAGACAAGAAATAGAGATAAATAGAAAGGAACTAATTAAATCAAGAAAATCTCAGCAACATTCAGAAAAAGCTTTAATTGAACAAGTTGAGCAGATGAAAATATCCACTAAAATTAATGCTTTGAATATACTTATAACTTATTATACCAATCAAATTAATAATCAAAATAATACTGAAGAAATCATTTTAAAGGCAAGGGAGAAAAGAAGAGA
>CAZVFE010000194.1:0-1676 GCA_964626405.1 uncultured Cytophagales bacterium
TCCAAACTCATTCTATTCTGACCAATTTCCAACAATGTACCAACAATTGCCCTGACCATTCCTCGTAAAAAACGGTTAGACTCAATATGAAAAACAAAATGAGAGGGAGATCGGATTTCCCAATAAGCTTGTTTTATGGTGCAATTAAAGGTAAAAACATCCGTATGAACTTTAGAAAAGCATTCAAAATCTTCGTATTTCAAAAGAAGATTTGCCGCTTCGTTCATTTTAGTAAAATCCAGATTCAATCCAAACCAATAAGCATATTTGAACAGAAAAGGATTTTTTTCTGAAACAATATGGTATTCATATTTTCTGGAAATCGCATCAAACCGAGCATGGAAATCTTCCTTTACCTCTTTAATTGAATGTACTGCCAAACTCGAGGGCAATAATTTATTTAACCGATAAAGCCAATCGCCTTCCATCTCCTTTTCTAAATCAAAATGAGCAAATTGTTGTTTTGCGTGGACACCGGCATCTGTTCTACTACTACCTACTATTTCAATTTTAGAGCCGTTAATTAAAGAAAGTTTTTCTTCTATACTTTCTTGAACGGTAGGTGCATTAGGTTGAATCTGATAGCCAGAAAAGGCTGAGCCATCATAAGAAAATTCAATAAGATACCGTTTTTTCATTCAATCGTATTGTTAAGATAATCTAAATCTTCAGGAAGGTCAATATCCACAAAATCAATTCCTAATTCCACAAAAATACAAAGATCTGGGTTTGTTTTAAAGAATTTATTTAATCCTTCCCTACCAGACCAATTATAAAAGGAAGAAATTTGGGACTCGGGAATGATACAAGGTGGTGCGGATTGTCCATGATGTTTTGAAACGATAAATTTCTCCGAATTTTCTTCAAAACTATTCATCAAAATTTCAACATGACTCCTATTTACAAAGGGCAAATCTACCAAATGAATCAATACAGGTTTATTTGATTGGATTTTATTCAATCCAAAACTTAAAGAAGTTCCCATACCTTCCTCCCATTTCTTATTGGTATGAAAATTCAGATTCGAATATTTTTCATTCAAATAATTTACCAAAGTATTGATTTCAGAATGATATTCTCCTAAAATAATATGAATTTCCTCCATAAAAGGATGAATAGCTTGAATACTATTCTCCAGAAGAGAAATCCCTTGAAAATCTACTAGATGCTTGGGAAAGCCCAATCGAGAAGAATTTCCGGCAGCAAGAAGAATACCTTGGACTTTTTTCATAATTAAGGTTAAATTTAGGATAATTTTTGAAATTTGAATAAAAAAGATTGATGTTAAGCTTAGAAGAACAAGATATTATAGAAAAATTTGGGGACAAAGATTCATTTGAATTGGCCTTAATTTTAAATAAGCAAAAAAATATTGATGGGAGAAAAATAGCTCAACAAATCGAATCTAGGAAGAAAATGAAAGATAAGGCACCCCAATGGTGCAAAAATAAGGCCATATTTTTCCCCTATGGCTTATCCTTGGAACAAGGTTCTTCAGAGACCACCGCAGCATTTAAATCAAATTTAATAGAAGGAAATATTATCGACATTACGGGAGGAATGGGAATGGATTCCTGGGGATTTTCTTTAAATAAAAAGAATAAAATAAAGACCTATGAACAGAATGAGAATTTATTCGAAATTTCAAAATATAATCATCAGGTATTAAATACGGA
>CAZVFE010000195.1:0-1670 GCA_964626405.1 uncultured Cytophagales bacterium
ATGATTTCAAGATATTTTGAACAAAAATCATCCCAAATTAATTGGTAAATATTCAATAAAGCATCCGAAATTCTAAATTTCGAGAATAAATCATCCATTTCTTCTAGGGTGGAATCAATTTTAGATTCCATCCATTGAATGGCTAATTTATCTGTTGATGAAATATTTTCATTTGAAATTTCCCAACCTTTGATTAATCGGAATGCATTCCAAATTTTATTGGAAAAATTCCTACCTTGTTCGCATAATTTTTCATCGAATAAAAGGTCATTTCCTGCTGGTGCGGAAAACATTAGGCCTGAACGAACACCATCAGCCCCAAATTGCTTGATTAATTCTAAAGGATCTGGAGAATTTCCTAATGATTTAGACATTTTTCGTCCTTTATTATCCCGAACGATACCTGTTAGATATACATTTTTGAAAGGTAACTCTCCTCGCCATTCGTAACCGGCGATGATCATTCTTGCAACCCAGAAGAATAAAATATCTGGACCAGTTACTAAATCATTAGTTGGATAATAATAGGAAATTTCCTCATTTTTTGGATTTTCTATGCCATCAAAAACGGATATAGGCCATAACCAAGAAGAGAACCAGGTATCCAATACATCTGGATCTTGCGTAAGGTCTTCCTCTACCAAAGCAAATAATTGATATTCCTCCTTAGCTTTTTTCAAGGCTTCTTTTTTATCCTTCGCAACAATAAGGGTTCCATCTTTTAAATAAAATGCTGGAATTTGTTGTCCCCACCATAATTGTCTGGAAATACACCAATCTCTAACATTTTCCATCCAGTTTCTATAGGTATTTTTAAATTTAGCTGGATGGAGTTGGATGGAGTCATTCATGACATTATCCAAGGCTGGTTTGGATAAATCCTCCATTTTAAGGAACCATTGCATTGAGAGTTTTGGTTCGATTACAGCTCCTGTTCTTTCTGAGGTTCCAACAGAGGATTTATAATCTTCTGTTTTTTCGTAAAAACCTTCTTCTTTTAATTGGGCAACGATAGCTTTTCTAGCGGCGAAGCGGTCCATTCCAACGAAAATTTCAGCCTTTTCGTTCAGGGTTCCGTCGTCATTTAAAATATCGATTACTTCTAATTTATGTTTGATACCCAGTTCATAATCGTTTAAATCATGGGCTGGGGTTACTTTTAGGCAACCTGTACCGAAGTCTAGTGCCACATAATCATCCAAGATTATTGGAATTTCTCTATTGATTAGAGGAATTTTTACTTTTTTTCCGTGTAAGTCTTTGTAACGTTCATCAGCTGGATTGATACAGATTGCAACGTCGGCCATGATGGTTTCTGGTCTAGATGTTGCAATAGTAACCACTCCAGAGCCATCTGAAAGTGGATAATTTATATGATGTAATTGGGCGTTTACTTCTTTATGGATTACTTCTTCGTCTGACAAAGCTGTTTTTCCTTGGGGATCCCAATTAACCATCCTTACTCCTCTATAGATTAGGCCTTTATTATAAAGTCTAACGAATGTATCTATTACAGCTTCGTATAATTTTGGTTCCATGGTGAATCGGGTGCGATCCCAATCACAAGAGGCTCCTAATTTTTTTAATTGTTCAAGGATGATTCCCCCGTATTTATCCTTCCATTCAAAGGCATAATTTAGGAATTCTTCTCTGCTGATATCTTTTTTTTC
>CAZVFE010000196.1:0-1658 GCA_964626405.1 uncultured Cytophagales bacterium
TTTCAGGACCTAGTATTCAAAAAATAGAAATCTTATCTGAAAAAGAAGATTTAAAAGAAGCTGCGGCTAATTTATACGCTGCCCTTCATAATTTGGATCAGTTAAATTTAGATTTGATTCTTGTACAACGATTTCCTGATATTGATTTAGGCAAATCCATTAATGATCGTTTGGAGAGGGCTACAAAATAGGAGAAATTCTTGATTATAGAAAAACATTAAACGGTTTTTCATGTTTAGAAAATTAATATTTGATTCAGTTAATTATTGGAAATAATATTTTTGTAAATTAGATTATTCTAATTCCAATTTTAATTTTTTAAAAAATGGAAGATTTTTTCAAAGGTTTATTTAAAGCAGTATTTTTTCTTGGTCTAATTCTTGTTTTTCAAAATAATTTAGAGGCCAAAGATAATCATTATGCTATTTTGGATACTAACTCCTTTATTCAATATAAAGGATCAATCCTTGATTTAAAGACAAAGAAAGATTTAGCCTTTGCGAGTATTACCGTTTCTGGATCAACCATTTCAACCATTAGTAATAGTGAAGGTAAATTCTCAATCAAAATTCCAAATAATTTTAAAAATGCCAGTCTCATTATTTCATTTTTGGGTTATGAAAATAAAATTCTTCCTTTAACTGAGTTAAAATCAGAGGGTAATTTAGTGTATCTGAATCCAAGTAATATTATTCTGGAAGAAGTAGTGGTTAAAGTGAGAGATGCAAAAAATATATTTTCTGAAGTATTGAACAAGCGATTAGAAAATTATGGGGACGACCAAATTCAAATGACTGGTTTTTATCGGGAAACTATTCGGAAACGCCGTACTTACGTGTCTTTGTCAGAGTCTGTCCTAGAAATCCAAAAACAACCATTTTCTGCAAGTAATTTAGATAAAATTAATCTATTCAAGGGTAGAAAAAGTGCAGATTATTCAAAGCTGGATACTTTAAATTTTAAATTGCAAGGAGGACCCTTTTCTGCCTTATATATTGATTTAGTAAAATATACTGATTTTATATTTTCTGAGGAGGCGTTTGATTTTTATGATTTCACTTTGGATGAAATTTCCCAAATAAATAATCAATTGGTTTATGTATTGGCATTCAAACAAAAGCCAACAGTAGTGGATCCTCTTTATTACGGTAAAATTTTTGTGGATGCGAATAGTTTAGCAATAATAAATGCTAGTTTCCAACTAAATGTTGAGGATAGAAATAAAGCAGGTTTATTGTTTACACGAAAAAAACCTTTTGGTTTAGATATTTATCCAACGGAGGTTAGCTATCAAATAAAATATCGAGAACAAAATGGGAAATGGATATATGCTTATTCTCGAGGAGATTTAAGTTTTAAATTGAATTGGGATAAAAAATTATTCAACACAGTTTATAATACTAGCTTTGAATTAGCAGTTACCTATTGGGAGGATCAAATGAAAATACAAGATATTAAAAAGCAAAATTTACGATCAAATGTAATTATGTCAGAAAAAGTTTCTAGTATGGCTGATCCTGATTTTTGGGGAGAGTATAATATTATTGAGCCCGAGAAATCCATAGAAACTGCAATAAGAAAAATTCAAAATTTAAATTTAAAATAAGGAATATTTCATAAATTTAGCCATACATAGCTGCTAAATGAAAAATAAAAGG
>CAZVFE010000197.1:0-1640 GCA_964626405.1 uncultured Cytophagales bacterium
TAGTTCAAAATTCATTTATTATCTTTGAGGAAAATATATTATTATGACATTTCAAGAAATCAACGAACGAATTACAGCAACTGCTTCAAAAGCGCAAGGGATGGGAGTATCCATTAAGTTTGCATTTCCAGATGGAATTATTGTGGTGAATGGAGATGGATCAGTATCAAATGAAAATTTAGAGGCTGATTGTACAATTTCAACAACAACAGAAACCTTTTCTTCAGTACTGACAGGGGATTTAAATCCGATGATGGCAGTGATGAGTGGAAAAATCAAGATCTCAGGCGATATGTCTGTTGCCATGAAACTACAAAATTTCCTACAATAATGAATCAAGATACGATAGTAGCAATTGCTAGTCCCTCTGGAATAGGAGCCTTGGGGATTATTCGCCTTTCAGGAAATGATGCGATTACTATCGTAAATAGGGTTTTTCCATCTAAAAATTTGGAAGACCAAAAATCACATACTTTGCATGTAGGGAAAATTCAGGATGGGGATCATATTTATGATGAAGTTGTCGTATCCTTATTTATTGCTCCAAAATCCTATACTAAAGAAAATGTGGTTGAAATATCCTGTCATGGTTCACCCTTCATTATAGAATCTTTAATTCAATTATTCCTTTCTAAAGGGGCGCGATTGGCGAACCCGGGGGAGTTTACGCAAAGGGCCTTTTTAAATGGAGGTTTGGATTTAGCACAAGCAGAGGCGGTAGCAGATTTAATTGCTGCTGATACGCAGGCTAGTCAGAAAGTCGCCATGAATCAATTAAGGGGAGGTTTTTCAAAGGAGTTAGCCTTGCTAAGGGAGGAATTAATTCATTTCGCCTCCATGCTTGAATTAGAATTGGATTTTAGTGAGGAAGAAGTCGAGTTTGCAGATAGGACCCAACTTACTGACCTTATTCAGAAAATGATAGAACAGGTAGAACCTTTAGTCAGTAGCTTTAAAACTGGTAATGTAATTAAAAATGGTGTGGCTACCGTATTGGTAGGTAAACCGAATGCAGGAAAATCTACCTTATTGAATGCTTTATTGAAGGAGGATAAAGCGATTGTTTCTGATATTGCCGGAACAACAAGGGATAGTTTGGAGGACATGTGGACGCTTGGGGGAATACGTTTTAGATTGGTTGATACGGCAGGATTAAGGGAGACGACGGATACTATTGAAGCAATTGGGGTTGAAAGAACTAAAAATTGGATGAAGAAATCTCAATTGATTTTATTGATGATAGATTTATCCACGGATTCTAAAGAGGATTTAAAAAATACCTTAAAGGAATTCTCTGAGCAAGAAGCTGAATTGATCGTCGTCTTGAATAAGTTAGATCAGGTAAATGAATTTAAATTTACTGATTGGACAATCCATCCTCACACAGTCTGTATATCTGCTAAAACAGGGGAGGGTATTAAAGAATTAGAAAAAAAGATGTTGGAAATTGTGGAAGCGGATTTGAAAAATACGGATGCCACGATGGTAACAAACCTACGTCATTATGAGCAATTAAAATTAACCTTAGAAACTTTGGAAACAGTAAAGTATGGAATTCAGAATAGCCTTACCAATGATTTCCTAGCCCAAGATCTTCGTCATGCTCTTTATCATTTAGGGCAAATTACGGGCAGCATTAC
>CAZVFE010000198.1:0-1617 GCA_964626405.1 uncultured Cytophagales bacterium
GGATCAAATAGCATTGATTTTGCTAATTATAATATTGTAATGAACCCTACGAAAGGGAAATTTATTGCAGATAATTATGCAGGAATGTTTATTATTAATTCAATAAAAAGCGAATGAAATATTGGTATTTTATCCTATTTCTTGTACTAGTTATTAGCTGTAATTCAAAAGGAATTCCTGGGGATGAAAATCCTCAGGAAGACCTTGAAATCCCATTGGAAGTGCCGGGGAATTTTCCCAATCCTGTTTATAATTTTACAAATAATCCCATTACCGAAAATGGTTTCCAATTAGGAAAGGCAATTTTTAATGACCCAATTTTATCTCGAGATAATTCGATTTCCTGTGCTGAATGTCATAATCAAAATGCTGCTTTTACGCATCATGGACATGATTTATCTCATGGAATTGATAATAAAATTGGTTTTAGAAATTCAATGTCTATTGTCAATACTGCCTGGTATACCAATTTTTTTTGGGACGGTGGCGTGCATGATTTGGATTTATTCTCTATTGCCCCAATTGAAAACCCAGTTGAGATGGATGAAAATTTGGGAAATGTTTTGAAGAAAATGCAAAAAACAAGTAAATATCCTCCCATGTTTAAAAAAGCATTTGGATCTGATTCCATCACTTCCGCAAATTTTTTAAAAGCCTTATCCCAATTTATGAATTCCTTGGTTTCTTCAAATTCAAAATATGATCAAGTAAAAAGAAATGAGGGAGTTGTTTTTTCTGAACAAGAAAAACGCGGATATGATTTATTCGTTCAAAAATGTGAGACTTGTCATAGAGAGCCATTATTTACCGATAATGCATTTAGGAATAATGGATTACCGCCAAATAAGTTGAATGATTTAGGAAGGTTTAGAATTACAGAATTAGAAGGGGATAAATACAAATTCAAAACGCCAACCTTGCGTAATATTGAGTTTTCTGCACCTTATATGCACGATGGAAGGTTTACGAGCTTAGATGAAGTATTGAATCATTATGAATCGGGTATTGCAGATGTACCGAATATTGATACAGCCCTAGGCAATGGAATTCCCTTGAGTGAACAAGATAAAAAAGATATTATTTCTTTTTTAACAACGCTTACAGACAAAGAATATTTAACGAATCCTCGATTTTCTTTTTAATGAAATATTTATATATCTTAATTTTCTTTTTTTATTCCAATACCTCTATAGGATGTGATATTTGTGGCTGTGCAAATGGTTTTTCCTATTTTGGAATGATGCCTCAATCCAATAATTCTTTTATTGGAATTCGTTTCAAATCAAATAATTTTACGGTACATCCGGGAAATAATTCACTAGAAATTCAACAAGAATTTTTAGGGACTGAGCTTTGGGTGCAAGCTTTTCCTTTTAGAAATATTCAGATCATTGGTTTAATTCCTTATAATTGGAATACCAATATGGAGAATACTGAAACATTAAAATTAAATGGACTTTCTGATCCAAGTATTTTAGTTAATTATACCTTATTTAATAGCTATGCAAAGGAGAATAATCATAAAATAGGAAATATTATTTCAATTGGTTTAGGTACAAAATTTCCACTTGCAAAATTTGAATACGATTTGTCCAATAAAATGGAAGTCGATAATCC
>CAZVFE010000199.1:0-1575 GCA_964626405.1 uncultured Cytophagales bacterium
AAATCTTTCTCGCGGTTTACTTTATTCTAAACCAAAATTTGTTATTCAGCTTAATTATTTTTTAACTAAAAACTGATTTACATCCAACCAGTGAATAAATGCATCAAACCATTTATTACTTGTTCGATTTGGATTTCCTAAGCCGAAACCATGTCCACCATTTTGATATAAATGAAATTCAACAGGAATTCCTGCTTTAAACCAAGAATCAATCACTCCAAATTGCCCACGAAATAAAAAATCATCCGAAGCAATTACATTGAACATTGGAGGGGCATTTTTAGGGACATCCACAGGTCCCATTCCTCCATAAATTGGACCAATAAAAGCCAATTTCATTATTTTTGAATTCAAAGTAGAATGCATTGTTAAGCCAGCACCTGCAGAAAAGCCAATCATTCCAATTCGGTTTATATCAACGCCCCATTTGTCTGCATTGGCAAGAATTAACTTATAAGCTGCCTCTGCATCTTCTAATTGATTGGATAAATCTAATTGCATCAATGGATTGGGTGCGGTTTTAGAAGAATCAGTAGATTTTTGAGGGGTAGGCCTTGGACGATTCATCCAAGCAGTAAAATCTTCCAAGGATTCAGGAGTTGGATGTAAACGGTACTTTAAGACAAAAGCAGCTATGCCTTGATTTGCAAGGGCTTGTGCTACTTCCCAGCCTTCATTCCCCAAGGATAACCAACGATATCCGCCCCCTGGAGCTACAATTACAGCTGCTCCATTCGCTTTTCCTTTTTCTGGTAAAAATGGAGTTAAAGTTGCCGTTGAAATATTTCTCGCCATCGGGTCTCCCCATTGGCGAAACCATGTTTCTTTTGCTGGCTGGTCTTTTACAGAGCCAGTGCCTAATAAGATTGCATTTGGTTCCTCTGGAGCATCCAATGGATAAATTGTTCCATCTTGGGCCATTAAATTATTATTTAACAAAGCAATGAATAGAAGAAAAAAGATTTTTTTCATTTTAAAATTGTTTAAATAGGTTTAATTTTTGTTTTCCTAAATTTAAAGAATAAATTGTATTTTTAATTTATAATAAACCTATTTTAAGATGAATTTTAAATTTCAATCACATAGTTTTTTAACCATAATTCTTTTTTGTCTTTTTTTTAATCCTATTTTAGGTCAATTTTCAACTAATTCTTCCAATCCGAAAAAAAGGCCCAATATTATCTTTATTATTTCAGATGATCATGCCTTTCAGGCAATTAGTGCTTATGGTGGACGATTAGCAGAGATTGCACCTACTCCTAATATTGATCGTATCGCTAATGCTGGTATGTTATTTACCAATTGTTTAGTTACCAATTCCATCTGCGGACCCGCTAGAGCAACAATTCTAACGGGGAAATATTCACATAAAAACGGTTTTTTAGACAATACCTTCGGTACTAAATTTGATTTTACTCAACAAACTTTTGGAGAATTACTCCAAGCCGCTGGGTATAAAACAGGTGTTTTAGGAAAGTTGCATTTAGGAGATAAGCCTTCCAAAGGATTTGATTATATCGATATTTTGCCCGGACAAGGTTCTTATTATAATCCTATTTTTATCAATGAAAATGG
>CAZVFE010000200.1:0-1574 GCA_964626405.1 uncultured Cytophagales bacterium
ATTAGAGAAATTTGCTCTAATCATGTGTCCAACGCGGAAATAAAAGAAAACACTTAAATCAAAATTCTTATAGGAAAAGGTATTATTGATTCCACCAAAAAAGTCTGGAATATCAGAACCTAGAACAGAACGATCTCCTGGATCTATCACTCCATTTCCATTCAAATCTGCTAATTTAATTTGACCTGGAACTGTTTTTTGAACAGAAGCTGCTTCAGCAACTTCATTTAATTGCCAAATTCCAACTTTTGTATAATCATAGAATACACGAATTGGCTGACCAATAAACCAGCTATTACCGGGATCATCCTTTGGTTTGCCATTTTCATCTTTTAAGGCCAGCTCAACAATTTGTTCTTTGAAATGAGTAATATTAAAATTCACATTCCAATTAAAATTTCGTTTTTTAATAATATCACCAGAAAGTTCGAATTCAATACCATTCGTTTTTGTTGCTCCAATATTTTGAAAAATAAAGGTATAACCAGTGGTATAAGGCAATGCTCTTCTTAACAATAAATCAGATGTATTAGTTATATAATATTCCAATGAACCTGAAAGTCTTTGTTTAAACAAACTAAAATCAAAACCACCATTAATGGTTTTAGATATTTCCCATCCCAAATTTTTATTTGGAATTTCATCTAAACCATAACCAAAGGCAGGAGTTTCATTCCAAGCATAAGTCGTTCTTGCTAAACGACCAAAGGTTTGATAAGGTTCAATTGCAGTATTTCCAACGGCACCATATGAAACTCTTAATTTAATAGCATCTATTATTGGGTGATTGGGGTTTATATCCTCCATTATATTCCAAGCAGCTGATAAACCTGGGAAGTATGCCCATTTTTTTCCATCTGCCAATCTTGAAGATCCATCTGCTCTGTAAGAAGCTTGAAATAAATATTTTCCTTTTATGTCATAATTTAATCTACCCATAAATGAAACCAAAGCCCATTCTTTTAAATAAGAATCTAATTGGCCTTTTACCTCTGCTGTCCTTACATTATAAAATAATTGACTTTCATAAGGCAAATTGGAAACATTAATTTCTGAAGTTTCATTTCTAGATTCTTGAATAGATTGTAAAATGGTAGCTTTTAAATTTCCTGGCCCAACATTTTTTCTATTATATGTTAACAAGTTTTCAAAGGTATAACCGAATTCTCTTAAATTTCGAATTCGAGCGGTTGGAGGTCCTCCTCTTCTGTCATTTGTAAGGGAACCTCTAAATTCACCTCTTCTCATAAAACGAATATCTGGTCCAAAGGTTGAAGTAAATTCTAATCCATCCAATAAATTAATTTGAAGGTAAAGAGGTGAGAACAACCTTGTATTCACTATTTCATCTACAAATGCTCCATCCACTACCTCAGATAAAGGGTTGGTACGAATTCCATCATTTGAAGGTAAGAATCTTACAGAGCCATCTTCATTATAAGGTATTCCCAAAGGTACATTACCTAGAGCTTCCCCTATGACATTGGAGGATCCCCAATTATTTTTATAATTTGAAAACAACAATGAAACGCCGAATTTAAAAGTATTATTAATTCTTGAATCTAAATTAACCC
>CAZVFE010000201.1:0-1561 GCA_964626405.1 uncultured Cytophagales bacterium
GTAAAATGTCAGCAAATTCTTCAAAATGCTTTCCGAACAGACTTTAGACCTCTTGTTGCACAAGCAAATTTAGAATTAGGTGCCTCAATTGACCCAATTGCCCTTTATAGATCAGAAAATATTCGTCAGAAATTAATTCAAGAACGCGGAAAAGATAATTTCGCTACTGGATTATAAGACCCTTTTTCATGGCAGTATTAATCTTCGATATTGGTAAAACGAATAAAAAAATACTTGTTTTTAATGAGGATTACCAAATTGTTTACGAAGAATCAAAAAAGTTTGCCGAAATAAAAGATGCTGATGGCTTCCATACCGAAGATTTAATTCAATTGAAAAATTGGATGTTGGAAGCTTTCAGCAGAATTATTCAAGAATTTCCCATAAGAGCCATTAATTTTTCTGGTTATGGTGCATCCGGAGTCGCTATTGATAAAAATGGACAAGAATTAGGCTATTTAATTAATTATTTAAAGCCTGCAGATGAAAAATTAGTGGATAAATTTTGGGCCTTAAATCCCAATCGATTCCATACCGAAAAAATTTCATCTTCTCCATGGATGGGAAATTTAAATACAGGTTATCAATGGTTTGAGCGACTTCATAAAGAAAATATGCAAGAATTAGCCTATTTTCTGCATTTTCCAAATTATTTATCCTTTGTTTTTCACGGAGAATATTTTGCCGAAATGACCTCCATAGGTTGTCATACGATGCTTTGGGACTTCCCAGAAAATTCTTACTTAGCTTGGATTAAGTCTACAGGATTAGAGAATTATTTACCAAAAATAAAATCAGGTTATGAATCTATTCCGTCTAAAAAATATGCCATTCAGGTTGGTATGGGATTACATGATTCTTCCTCCGCTTTAATTCCTTATTTAAAACAGTTTAAATCGAAATTTATTCTTATTTCTACGGGAACTTGGTGTATTTCGATGAATCCATTTAATAAGGAAAACCTTTCAGAAAAAGAATTGGAAAATGATGTTTTATGTTATTTAACCCCTGAAGGACAACCTATTAAAGCTTCTAGATTATTTGCAGGGAATGAACATGAGGAGGTTTTGAAGCAATTGGTTGAATTTTTTAGTAAAGAGTCGACTTATTTTCATCAATTGAAATACAATGATTCAATTAAAGAGAGATTCTTAACCAAGTTTGAGGAGGAAAAGACTCGGATTAGGGAAGCAAATTTTTTAAAAGCATCTGATTTTAGATCGAAGAAACTCACTGAATTTTCTTCTGCCGCTGAGGCTTATGAAGAATTTATTCTTGATTTAGTGATTCAACAATTATATAGTTTAAGATTTGTTTTTGATGGAAACGAGGAATACGCGATTTTAGTAGACGGTGGTTTTTCAAAGAATTCAATTTTTATGAATTGCTTAAAACTAGCCTACCCAAAGAATCAAGTATTTGCAGCAGAGGTCGGACAAGCCTCTTCCTTAGGGGCTGCATTAGCTATCCATTCAGATTGGAATCATTTACCCATGCCAAAAAATTTAGTAAAATTGAATTTGATTGAATAGGATTTATGATTTTTTTTAATAAAATTTAA
>CAZVFE010000202.1:0-1560 GCA_964626405.1 uncultured Cytophagales bacterium
TTCACCCAGATGCTGCTATTGCAATTGCAGCTGCAAAGGATGGAGAGAAAATCACTAAAGAATTATTTGGAGGAAAAATTGGCTGGGTCCCTTGGCAAAGACCTGGTTTCGACCTAGGTCTTCAATTAAGAAAATGCTTGGAGGATGCTAAAGCAAAAGGGACAGATTTAATTGGTATTATGTTAGGGTCTCACGGACTTTTCACTTGGGCAGATGATGCAAAAGAATGTTATATTAATACCTTAGAAGTGATTGAAGCCTGCGCAGAATATATCGACCAAAAAATAAAGGCAAACGGACAAGTTTTTGGTGGGGAAAGAACCGCTTCCTTGTCAGAGGAAAAAAGAAAATCGCAGTCTATTAAATTAGCTCCAATATTAAGAGGTTTTTGTTCCTCAGAAAGAAATATGATCGGTCATTTTAATGATGATCCTCGTGTTTTAGAATATATTAATTCGGTAGATTTAGATAAGTTGGCTCCAATGGGTACTTCTTGTCCAGACCATTTCCTTCGAACTAAAATTGCTCCTTTAGTTTTAAATCTAAGTCCAGATGAAAATCTTGATGATACAGAGGCGATAAAATCTAAAATTGCTCCTTTGATTGAAGAATATCGTCTAGGATATCAAGAATATTATAATACTTGTAAACATCCAAATTCTCCTGCCATCAGAGATTCAAATCCGGTGGTTATATTATACCCAGGGGTTGGAATGTTTACTTTTGCAAAAGATAAACAAACTGCTCGAGTTGCTTCAGAATTTTATTTGAATGCCATCAATGTAATGCGTGGCTCAGAAGCTATTTCCGAATATACCTCCTTGCCTCGACAGGAAGCATTTGATATCGAATATTGGTTATTGGAGGAAGCAAAATTACAAAGAATGCCTGCGCCAAAATCACTTTCAGGAAGAATTGCCATTGTTACAGGTTCAGGTGGAGGAATTGGTAAAGCCATTGCAGAGAAATTCTTACAAAACGGCGCTGTAGTTTCAATTTCGGATATCAATCCTGAAAGAGTTAATGAAACCGTTCAAGAATTCAAAGCAAAATACGGTAAGGATAATGTAGAGGGAGTAATTTGTGATGTTACCAACCAAGAATCAATTGAAGCTGCATACAATGAAATCGTAGCACAATTCGGTGGGGTAGATTTAATTGTCTCCAATGCGGGTATTTCCATTTCAAAAGGTATCTTGGATCATTCAAATAAAGATTGGGATCTTTTATACGATATCTTAGTGAAAGGCCAATTCATGATTGCTAGAGCAGCTGTTGCTATCTTGAGAAAACAAAATATTGGTGGAGATATCATCAATATCGTTTCAAAAAATGCTTTTGTTGCTGGTCCGAATAATGTTGGTTATGGCTCAGCTAAAGCTGCCCAAGCTCATATGACTCGACTATTAGCTGCAGAATTAGGTCCAGATAAAGTTCGCGTCAACACGGTTAACCCAGATGCGGTAATCGCTAATTCCAATATTTGGGCTGGCGGTTGGGCAGAGGGTAGAGCCAAAGCTTATGGAATTACAGTTGAGGAACTTCCAGCCTATTATGCGA
>CAZVFE010000203.1:0-1526 GCA_964626405.1 uncultured Cytophagales bacterium
TTCATTTTAGACCAAGCCAAAAAAGAGGCAAAAACATTAATAAAGGAATCCAATCAATTAATTGAAAAAACAATTCGAGAAATAAAGGAAAAGGCAGCAGATAAGGAGATCACGAAAAAACTACGTGTTGAAATCAAGGATCATGAAGAGAAGAAACTGGAAATGGTGCCAGAAAAGAAAAAAGAAGACCGTCCGGAACTTATAAAACTGGAAGGGAATATTCAAATTGGAGATTGGGTAATGTTGGAATCGGGGGCGTACGGACAAGTTTCTGCATTAAAGGGCAAGGATTTTGAAGTTGTCATGGGATCGATAAAAACTTTTGTAAAAAAGAATAAATTGACCAAAATAAAGACCCCTAAACAAGAAAAAAACAGTTCGTTGAACAAAGGTTTAGATTTAAATTCTAAGATGGCGAATTTCAAAATTGATTTGGATATTCGTGGTAAACGAGGTGAAGAAGTTTTTGGGATATTAGATTCTTATGTAAACGATGCTATTTTGGTGGGGGCCATGGAAATAAGAATTGTCCATGGAAAAGGAGATGGAATATTAAGAAAATTGGTCAGGGAGCATTTGAGAAGCTTTAAACAAATCGACAAAATCTACGACGAACATCCGGATCGCGGAGGAGCAGGTGTTAGCATTGTTCAGTTCAATTAGTTCAAAATAAAAAGTGCTTGAAGTCTTTTTATAAATGATTTCAATTTAATTTTTAAGGGAATAGTAAATTCCTCTAAATCTTTATTTTGATAGGCCTCTCCCCTTTTCAAAATATTTTTTGTAAGAAAGGAAGAGGTAAAACCCCATTTATTAATAAATTGATAATAACCCTTATTCTTTTTAACTCGTGAAACTGATTTTGATCCGAAATGATATACCCTAGATTTTGAAATACCTTTAAAATCTCTCACGCCAGCCATCCATAATTTCATTGAAAAATCTGGATCGGAATACATTCCAGGAGAAAATTCCACACTATATCCACCAACTAAATCCCATAATTTAGTTGGTAAAATATTCGGTGGCCAAGTAGAACCATACCAATCTTGAAATGGAAGTCCTTCATATTCGTTTAATAATTTCTCCTTTTGAAAATTTTGAATCGTATTTCCATAATCCTTCACTATTACACAATTACTCGAACGAATGGGTTCAATCATGGTGGAGGAGTAAAAAAAATAGTCAGACTTTGCCATTTTGATCTCTTCCCAAAGAAATTTATCCCAATTTGGCAAGGCGAACATATCGTCATTCATATACAGAATATAGTCTGTTTTTACTAGGGGACGAAGTAAATTCAGGGCAAAGCAAACGCCTAAATTTTCCTTCGAATGGGTATAGGATAAATCAGATTGAGATTTCACCCAATCCAAAGAACCATCAGAACCATCATTAATATGTATAAGAATTTGATGTTGAAAATGGGAATTTTCCCGAATGCTTTGAACACAAAGTTTTAAAAACGCTAGATTATTCCAGGAAGGAATTAATATTGAAAATTGATGATTCAAATGATTTTTTTT
>CAZVFE010000204.1:0-1516 GCA_964626405.1 uncultured Cytophagales bacterium
ACCTAAAATAGTAATATGTCCCATCTTTCGGAAAGGTTTTGTGATTTTTTTACCATAAAAGAAGGGATAAACGCCATCGATTGCCAAGGCCTCCTCTAAACCTTCCACTATAGCCTCGCCTTCATAACCATCTTCTCCTAATATATTCAGCATGGCCGAGAAGGATCTTGAATCCGTATCACCCAAAGGCAAATTAAATATTGCGCGAAGATGTTGTTCGTATTGGGAAGTATAATTTCCGCGAATGGTTTGGTGTCCGGAATTATGCGGACGAGGAGCAATTTCATTTACTAGGACTTTCCCATCCTTGGTAAGGAACATTTCCACGGCCAATACGCCCACAAGACCTAATTTAGAGATAATTCCTTTTGCCAAATTTTGTGCAGTTTCTTCAATGCTTGTATTTACTTGAGCTGGGGAAACCAAAAATTCTACGAGGTTTTGGGTAGGATGAAAGACCATTTCTACGGTAGGAAAAGCGCGCACCTCTCCTTTTTCATTTCGGGCTACGATTACAGCCAATTCTTTTTCGAAGTCCACCGCTTTTTCTAGGAGTCCGGGCGCATCGAAACCTTTTTCAATTTCATTTTCATTGGAAATTCTAACCACTCCTCTGCCGTCGTAACCACCCTTCCCAATTTTATTAAAAGCCGGTAAAAAATCCGTATTTTTTCTGATTTCGTCTAATGAATCTACGAGGATGAAATCTGCGGTGGGGAAATTATTTTCCCGATAAAATTCTTTTTGCAGACGTTTATCTTGGATCATTCGAAGGAGTTGGGGTTGGGGGAAAACCTTTTTACCCATTTTTTCTAGATCTTCTAGGGCATCCACGTTCACGTGTTCGATTTCAATGGAAATAATATCTTTATCTGCACCGAAATGCATGACGGTATCATAATCTTTGAGGGAGCCTTCGGTAAAACTATGTGCAAGGTATTTGCAAGGGGCGTTGGCATCTGGGTCCAGGCAATTTACTTCTATGGATAAATCGATTGAGGCTTGGATCAACATTTTTCCTAATTGTCCCCCTCCTAAAATTCCCAATTTCGGTAAAACCATATCAAAGGATTATTTGTTAAAGATTATGTAAAATTACTCTATTTGTTTTACCTTTGGAAATAAAATTGAAAAACAGCATTAAAAAAATGAAAATGAATAATAGAAATTTGATTCTTTTGGGAATGATATTTTTGGCGATAGTGAGTCGGTTCATCATCACGGCTGGTCCGAACTGGGCAAATTTTTCACCAATAGGCGCAATGGCTTTATTTTCAGGTTATTATTTCAGGAATAAGCCATTTGGCATGTTGATGACATTTTTGGGAATATGGGTATCCAATATGATCATCAATAATTTATTATATGCTGAATATTTCGATGGATTCTCTTATGGGCTGAATTTATCGCACATGCTTATCTTCTTGGGCATTACGGCATACGGACAATTGAATCAGGCAAATAAAGGGGAGAAATTAGGAATGGGAGATTTCTTAAGAATGAATTTATTCTCGGC
>CAZVFE010000205.1:0-1509 GCA_964626405.1 uncultured Cytophagales bacterium
ATTGATTCACTTCCATTGATAATTACTTGAACGGTAGCACCAAGTATTGGTCTAAAATTTGAACTAGATGCAATTTCTGTAAGTGATTCTTTTAAAATAATTGGACCTAAATTATCCGAATCGGTAACCATTCCTTCTACAATAACAATTTTTTTTGTTGTACTATAAATTTGTTCGAATTCTTCCGTACAGCTTAGGTTAATAATTATTATACTAAATAGGCTTAAGATTTTAAATTTTAATTTCATTCTTTATTTAGTTTAAATACCTGTAATGATTCATCATTTCTTGATATAATTATTTTATTATTGATAAATTTAATACTTCTTGTTTCACCCTTAAAATTTAAACCTGATTCTTTGGAAGAAATAAATTCATATTGGCCTTTCCCTTTTCCCTTAAAATAACCTCCAATAAATCCATCCGTTCGTCCCATTTCAGATTTTAATCGATAAAAATTACCTCCAAGAATAAAATCTTCTATACCATCTTGGTCAATGTCTTTAGGTAAAACTGAAAAAACAGGAGAAAGTTGGGCAAAATCGGGTAATCTTTTCAAATCAAATCCAGTTTTTTCTTGAATTAATACACAAGAGGATAAAATTTTAGTAGTTTTTCTAATGGCTTTGGAAAATTTTTCCTCCTCAAATAAATCCCTTACTCCTAATTCTGCAAAGTCTTTATAATTAATTTTTCCCTTTTTCAAACTAGGAATCTGACTTGTCAAATCCATTTTACTTGCAAAAGGAAAAGGCGTATCATCAGCAGGAGGAAACCATTCTAAAATCGTATCCACTTTTTTGTTTTCATCAAAATCAGAAACATAAATTGAAATTGGTCTGTCTACTGTCGGTTTTAACCGAAAATTCTCTCCCCAATTACCTAAAATATAATCTAAATCACCATCTCCATCATAATCCATTGAACTGATGCTTGTCCACCATCCTTCCGTATTCATAATTTGAGTTGGTTCTCCAAAATATCCGGCTTGGTTGGTATAAATAGTGATTGGCATCCACTCCCCAACTACGATTAATTCGGGATATTTATCGTCATTTAAATCCTGCCAAATTGCATCATTAACCATCCCAATAGGGCCCGTAAATTTATTGGTTTGATCGGTCCATTTACCCTTCCCTTCATTTCTATAAATATAAGAACGAGGACTTAATCCATAGGCACCAGGGATAGACTTTCCTCCAACAAATAAATCCATATCGCCATCTAAATCATAATCCATTGGTTTTATTGTCCCAATTTGACCTATGATTTTTAAATTATTATCTGCATCAATAGTAAAATTCCCCTTTCCATCATTTTTATAAAGCACTGCGGTGAATGATGAAATATCTGAATTAGCCTCATTTCCACCTGGCCCCATTAAATAATCCAAATCACCATCATTATCTGAATCAAACAAAGCACCTGAAACAGATTCAATAGCTTTATTTTTTATAAAGTCTGGTATAATTTTCTCGACAAATTTATCCTTATTGGCAATAAATAATC
>CAZVFE010000206.1:0-1501 GCA_964626405.1 uncultured Cytophagales bacterium
ATGCTTTAAAGCAAAAATATGGGCTTTTGCTAGATCTACAACATGAATATAATCTCTAATGGCAGTTCCGTCTGGAGTTGAATAATCATTTCCATATACTTTTAGCTTGCCCCTTATTCCTGCCACAGATTGTGTAAGAAATGGAACGAGATTAGCAGGTATGCCTTTTGGAAGTTCTCCTATTTCAGCGGATTCATGCGCTCCAATCGGATTAAAATAGCGTAAGGAAATAGCTTTTAGTTTTTTACTCGAAAGACAAGTTTCCTGAATGATTTCTTCTCCAATTTGTTTGGTATTTCCATAGGGTGAGCTTGCTACCTTAAAGGGAGCATTCTCATTAATTGGTAAGGAATCTGGCTCTCCATAAACCGTACAAGAGGATGAAAATACAAAATTGGTAATTTCTTTTTCAAGAATTTTCTCTAATAAGACAACTAAGTTTGAAATATTGTTTTTATAATATTTTAAAGGCTTTTCAACAGATTCTCCAACAGCTTTAAATGCTGCAAAATGGATAATTCCTTCAATTTTATGTTCTATTAAAATTTTATCCAATAAATTAGAATCTCCAAAATTCCCCTGATAGAAAATAGGTTTTTGTCCAGATAATTCTTCTAATTTATGGATAACTGATTCGTCCGAATTGGAAAGATCGTCTATAAGAATAGGGGTGAAGCCCTCCTTTACTAATTCTAAATATGTATGAGAGCCAATATATCCTGCGCCCCCCGTCAATAATATTTTCATGTTTGGTTATATATTCAATGTAAATTTAAGGAATCTTTATTAGATTTACATTATTAAATTTTTCAATATGGAAACGGGAAAACTTAAGGCAATGGTACGTTTGTTGGATGATACAGACTTTGAAATTGTTAGCCATATTGAAAATGAAATTTTATCAATGGGTCCCTCTGTTATACCTTTCCTGGAAACAGAATGGGAAGACACTTCTCTAAATCCTATAATTCAAACTAAATTAGAAACGGTAATTCATGCTCTCCAATTTGAAAACGTCAAACTCCGTTTGTTAAATTGGATTCAAGGAGGAGCAATGGACCTACTAGAGGGAGCTTGGATAATTGCCACTTATCGGTTTCCAGAGTATTCATTTAAAGATTTAAAGGTTGAAATGGACCAATTATATTTTGATATATGGACCCGTTTTAGAGATAATATTCATCCAATTGACCAAATTAAAACAATCAATGGCGTATTTTTCGATGAATTGAAATTCGGTGCCAATACCAAAAATTTTCATTCTGAAAATAATTCCTTTATCAATATTGTTTTAGAATCTAAAAAGGGAAATCCTATTTCCTTATGTATTATTTATATGATAATAGCGCAAAGATTAGGGATTCCAGTATATGGAGTAAATTTGCCTAATCTCTTTGTTCTTACCTATGAATCGAAACAAATCCAATTTTATATCAATGTATTTAATCGAGGATTGATTTTTAATAAAGTGGATATTGATAATTATTTGGCTCAATTGAAC